>JAIPAP010000145.1 GCA_021740045.1 Bacteroidales bacterium | reverse complement strand
ATGATGATCTCTTTGGGAGTTTTTCTGACCGCCGGGAATAAGACCAACTCACCCACCTTCATCGAAAGATCGTAATGTTCCTTCTCATAACCGAATGAACCTGCCATACCACAGCAACCCGATGGAATTTCATCCACTGTATAATTTTGCGGGATGGAAAGCATCTTTTTCGTGGGATCGGTTGAGGCAACTGCTTTTTGCTGGCAATGCCCGTGCAACTTAATATGAGTAACCTTTGAGCTGAATTGCCCGATGCGGATGTTGCCTTCGGCGAACTCGTTGATTAAAAACTCATCCACCATTAATGCCGATTTGGATAGCTTTTTGGAAGCTTCCTTATGCTCGGGGTCGGCCAGGTCGGGGTATTCATCCCTAAAGGTCAGGATACCCGAGGGTTCTATCCCAAGTAAAGGAGTACCTTCGGTGATCACATCCTTCAGCATCGAAAGATTTTTGTTTGCCAGTTTTTTCGCTTTACGGACCAAACCTTTTGAAATGAAAGTACGACCACTAACATCATGTCTGGGCAATTCCACTTCGTATCCCAGGCTTGTTAGCAGTTTAATGGCTTTAATGCCGATGCCGGTGTCGTTATATTGCGTAAATTCATCGGCAAACAAGTATACTTTCTTAATGGGATTCTTAGGGTTCAATTTGGGAAGATGATGCTTGGCCCAGGTTCGCAGAGTGTATTTATACAATAAGGGCATGGAGCGCTTGGGAGCAAATCCCAAAATTTTCTTCATTAAGGCGGAGGTGAGCAGGTTGCTCATAAAGAAATTGGTAATCCCCGGCACGATGATGCCCAGCCGGTTGATGGATGAGATATAGGCAATTGCCCTGGCCCTTAATGGAATTCCATGGGCATCGTAATAATGCTGGAGGAATTCAGCCTTGTATTTAGCCATATCCACATTGGAAGGGCACTCCGATTTACACCCTTTACACGAAAGGCAAAGATCGAGCACGTCATAGATCTCCTTATGATCAAAGGGGTTATCCTTTGTAGAGTTAGTCAGGAATTCACGTAAAATATTGGCCCTGGCACGGGTAGTAGTATTTTCATCGAGGCTGGCCATATAGCTGGGACACATAGTGCCTCCAATGTTTTCGGTTTTCCGGCAATCACCCGATCCGTTGCATTGTTCGGCAGCCCGGAGGATGCCGCCGGTTTCGTCGAAACTGAAAATGGTATCGATCTTTCGTTCTTTCCTTCCCGGTTCATAGCGAAGGCTGGAGTTCATAGGAGGTGTGTCAACGATCTTGCCCGGGTTAAAAATATTGTTGGGATCCCAGGTTGCTTTGATGTCCTTTAATAAGGCATAATTATTCTCGCCCACCATATGGGGAATGAATTCCCCACGCAAACGCCCGTCGCCATGCTCGCCGCTTAGCGAGCCCCGGTATTTCTTTACCAGTTTGGCGGTTTCCAACCCCACAGTCCTGAAAAGTTCCACATGGCGCTTATCTTTCAGATTTAGCATGGGTCGCAGGTGCAATTCTCCGGTGGCAATGTGGGCGTGATATACGCAGTCCAGGCCATATTTATCGAGCATTTGCCCGAAATCCTTCATATAGTCGGGCAGAACCTCAGGATTCACCGAGGTATCCTCAACAACAGAAACCGGTTTAGCATCACCCTTCATATTGGTAAGTACGCCGAGTCCCGCTTTTCGCAAGGCCCATACCCGTGGAATCTTATCCCCTTTCACCACCGGAAAACTATAACCCATGTCCTTTTCCCGGAATTCAGCTACCATTTTGGAAATAATTTCATCGATTTCCTCCTGCGTTTCACGCGCAAATTCGATGATAAGGATGGCATCAGGCTCACCTTCGACAAAAAAGCGATTTTTGCGTTGTGAAATATTATTGGCCGTTTGTTCCAGGATAACTTTATCCATCAACTCTACAGCACCGGGTTTGTATTTTAATGCAATTAGATTACCCTGAAAAGCTTCTTCCAGCGAATGACAATGAACGCAAACCAGGGCTTTATCTTTGGGTGGGGTGGAGACCAGGTTGAGCTTAATTTCGGTGATAAATGCCAGAGTGCCCTCGGAACCGGCGATGAGCTTGCAAAAGTTAAACGGCTCCTTTGTATCTTTAAAAGCTTGGGTATCGAGTAACAGATCAATGGCATATCCGGTATTTCTTCTTTTGATGGATTTATCGGGATAATGCGCTTCGATTTCAGCTTGCGTTTCGGGTTTGGATAGTACTTGGTTCAGTTGCCGGTAGATTTTATTCTCCAGCATATCGCCCTTGCATTTTTTCTGGAATTTATCTTTTGAGAGTGGTCCAAAGGTAGCTTCGCTACCGTCGCTTAAAACCGCCTCGATCTCAATGGTATGATCACGGGTGCTTCCGTAAATCAATGAGTGAGATCCACAGGAATTATTGCCAACCATTCCACCCATCATACATCTGTTGGAGGTGGAGGTCTCCGGGCCGAAAAACAAGCCTTTCGGTTCCAGGATTTGATTCATTTCATCCAGGATCACACCGGGCTGCACGCGGATCCACTGCTCCTCTTCATTGATCTCCAGTATGTTGGTCAAATGCCTCGAAACATCCACCACCATACCATCGCCAACTACTTGGCCGGCAAGAGAGGTTCCTGCTGTACGGGGGATCAATGGGATTTTCTGGTCATTGGCAAATCTCACAAGTGTTTTAATATCTTTTTTATGGCGCGGGCGGGCAACGGCAACGGGTAACTCCCTGTAAGCTGAGGCATCGGTGGCATACAGGAGCCGGGTAGTTTTATCGGTATAAATCTCGCCTTCGAATTTCGATTCCAGTTCACGTAGCTTATTATGTGGTATAACTGTAGCTGCCATAGTTGCCTGTCTTAGTTATCGGGGCATAAAAATAATCAATATTAGGGATATGAAAGGTGCTGGTATGCCTTAAACCATACACAATAAAACGGGTTGAATGAATGATTGATTGATTGAATGGCCTGATAGTCAATCAATCAGCTAATCAATTATTCCATTTTGACTGATTTATAAAGTAAACTGGTTTCGATGAGCTTTCACGTGAGAGGAAATTTTTAGAGAAATGTCTTCCTATCCTTTCATTTCCACATCATATAAATTACCTTCGTATGTTAAATGTTATCAGCAAATTTGATTTGGAATACGTACTTCATGCAACAAAAAACAGGTGAGTAGGAGATTTTAGCACGTCTTTTGTTGGAAAATTTCATTCAAAGCCGATCCGCAGATAATAAATCGGATCGTTTGTGGTTAATGCTTTTAATGTGTAACTCAACCCTTTTACTATGAAACCTGAGGTCTATAAGTTTTCAAGCGGCCGGAAAACATCCGGAACACTCTTGCTTGGCATCACAATATTGATACTACCGCTTCTTATGAGTTGTAACCGCACTAAAACCGAATATTACGATAATGGTAACAAGAAATCGGAATTAACATATAATGGAGGTAAGCTCCAGGGTGTGGCAACTTGGTGGTATGCAAACGGGGAAAAGAAAATGGAGTCCCATTATGAGAATGGAAAACTGGAGGGGAAATCCATACGTTGGCATAAAAACGGTAAGTTTGAACGCATTGAGCATTATAAGAGCGACAAGCTACATGGACGGGTTGCGACATTTAGCATACGCGGGAAGCAACTGAGTGAGGAAAACTATGTAAATGATACCTTGCACGGAACCTATAAGGTATGGCATCCGAACGGACAGATTAAGGTAACCGGCAAATACCATATGGGATTATATGACGGAAAATGGATATACCGCAACGAACAAGGTACAATAGTGGGTTTAGGCGATTTTGACCAGGGAACCGGCACCCTGACCCATTATTATGAAAATGGCAGAAAAGAGCGTGTGGTTCATTATATCGACAATCAAAAACACGGACAAGAAGTATTTTGGGCTGAAGATGGCGATATGGAAGCCCGCGTTATTTACGACAGGGGAGAGGTTCTTTCAAAGTACGGAATGGATTAAAAGAACCTTCAGAAGCCCCCTTATCATGATGGAATAGGATTTTAATGCAATAATTTATTTTCTCGAATGCAATGCCACCCTGTTTCCTTCGGAATCAATAAAAGTAGCCATGTAACCGATTTCTTCCGTGATCAGTGTTTTAGGTTGATACACTTTACCTCCGGCAGCTTCTACCCGTGAAAGTTCATTCGCTAGGTCACCACTATGGGCTGTGAAATAAACTAAAACCCCTTCGGAAGAAGGTTTGTAGTAATCTTTATTTTGCACCAATGATCCCGGAGCGCCTAGTCCATCATCTACAAAGGGGAACCAGGCCATATCCGTTTCACCCATTTTGTTTAGATCAAGCTTAAGATCAAATACGGCTTCGTAAAACTTAACCGCTCTATCCATATCCGTTACCGGAATTTCGAACCAACCGACCATGTTATTTTTCATTGTACCTGAACTTTTAGTTATAAATCACTAGCAAAAAGCTGTCTTTCGCTTTTTACCCACTTTATTACGTTTTTCAACTTTTTCAATGTATTCCTTTGCCAGTGGCACTTTGCAAGCTGTTCCGCCCATTTCCACATGCACTTTCCCGATTTCCGCGGCCACTTGTTTTGATTTTCAAATTGAAGATAAAACAAAAGAATTTAAGGATTGGTTTAGCAAGCATTTTATTTAGATCAGCCATACGGCTATAATGCTTCAAGAATCAACAAGTTCGGAGTATATTGCTTTAATTTTCTATTTTCTATCATCTAACTTCTTACCAAAGAAATTTTCACAATATTCCCAATCCTCCTGGTAACCCTTGCGGATATGTTTCAGGTCTTCCTTTGGGATTGTTTTCTCATCGGGGATTAATTGATCAGGGAGTAGCCTAGCCCCCTGTGCTACCGAATGGAGGATCAATTCCCGGTATTTGCGATGGGTGGTTTTCACAAGCTTTTTATCGGTATTGGGCTTGTGGAAGGGATTCTTGCGATTGAGCTTACGAACCATTACCAATTGTCTTTCATTGAATGCTTTCTTAACCGTAGTATCTCTGATCGCTTCCCGATCCAGGTCGGCGCCCAGGTAGTTGAGCAATTGATCGAGAAACCGGTCCTGGTTTGCTTTTAAATCATGATAATTGAGTACAAGCGGTGGGTACCTGAAAAGCTTACGGATGGTATTTAGTTTGTTTTGATACAGGAGGTCGCTTTGGTGCCATAATCCTTGATCGTTGTATATATCAAAAAATTCGCGGAAGTACAATCCGCCATGCTTGCGAATGTGATATTTATACTTGGAGGAAATCCAACTGTCGTGTCGACGGAAAACAATGATAATGCCTGCATCGGGATAGCGGGCGGCGATTTTTTCGAGCTTCTTCTCCAACCCGTGATCCGATTCACTGGAAAATAGAAACTTATCGTTTTCCGTATTAGTGATCAGTTGATGGTGATCTTTAAAATGTTTTTTCTTGAAGTAAGTTATTCCCTTTAACTTCGGAAAAATGTAGTGTTGTAGATAAGTCGATGCCGTTTTAGGCAATCCAACGTGAAAAAATACTTGCTTCTTTTTCTGATCTTCTCCCATTCCCCTCTGTAATCTATTCTATATAGTTAGATTTAAGTATATTAAACAACACCAAGATAGAATTATTGTTGCAATTCGTAACCCAGTTTGGTGATTACTTCTTTCTCGAGGTGAGCCGTGAGTATTTCCAGCTCCTTTTTACCAAACTCCTTTAGAAATTTGTTTTCCAGGTAGTAAGAACGTTTCTTGGCGGTGAATTTCTTGCTCATGTTCACTTTATCAGAATCCAGGTATCGATCACTTTTCTTTTCGAGGTGAAATTTATCGGAGATCGTGTTAAGTACCTGCTCGACGTCATTCAGCATATCCTCATGCCGCACCAGCATAATCCGTCCGGGATCTTGTTCCTGAAATGCCAGCCATTTTTTATAAAACAAATTGAAATCAATCATGAAATGGGGGTTTTCATCCCTGCGCACATAGTTGAACCACTTGTTTTTGTTGAACAGGCTGACATTTTTCCGGGCCAGCCTCCGGTAGCTTAAATACCAATTATAGGGATTGCGCACGGCTACAATGTAGTTAACTTCTTTTACGCCAGTTAGTTGAGTAACATGGTTTTGAAGTTCCGAAAAGGATTCATATTTGAAATTGTTGTAATATTTGGGTTCGGGAACGCAAAACTGCTCATCGTAAAGCCTGAAATGCTTGTGAACCGGAAGCGATCTGGCGGAACCGTCGTTTAATAGCTCGATATTCTTAAAATTGTTGGGCAGCAAAGTTTCCAGGTAATTTGTGCCGGTCCGCTGGAGGCCGTAAAGCATAATATATTCCATAAAGTCATCATGTGATTGATTATCCGTATGTTAATAATAGCTTGTGCCAAGCATTAAACTGTTTTTCACGTCTAATACAGATAATCATGGTTCATAGTTTTTGACAGGCAAAACTATTTAAAAATGACAAACTGATATTACATAACAATAAAGCTGCCGGTTTATCATATCCGGGCAGGCTTTCGTATAGCCTACTTCACAATCCCAGCCAAATCCAGGATGAAGGCATATTCCAAGGCTGTCTCCTTATGGCGTTTATAGCGTCCGCTGGCACCGCCATGCCCGGCTTCCATGTTGGTATGCATGAGTAAAAGGTTTTCATCGGTTTTCATGTCGCGCAACTTAGCTATCCATTTGGCCGGTTCCCAGTATTGCACCTGCGAATCGAAAAGACCGGTGGTAACCAGCATATGCGGATATTCCTGCTCTTTCACGTTATCGTATGGCGAATAGGATTTCATGTATTCATAATACTGCTTATCGGCCGGGTTGCCCCATTCATCATATTCATTGGTTGTAAGCGGAATGCTGGGATCCGACATGGTAGTGACCACATCCACAAATGGCACGGCAGCCAACAAGCCATTGAAATATTCCGGCCCCATATTAGCCACAGCACCGATCAATAAACCACCGGCGCTGCCGCCCATGCCATACAGATTGCCGGCGTTTGTATAGTCCTCGTTGATGAGGAATTTAGCGCAATCGATAAAATCATAAAAGGTGTTTTTCTTGTTGAGCATCTTGCCATCTTCGTACCATTCGCGCCCCAGCATCTGGCTACCGCGAACATGGGCAAGGGCGAAGGCTACTCCTCTATCCAACAGACTTAACAGCGAAGAGCGAAAGAAAGGGTCCATGGTAGCGCCATAACTGCCATAGCCATAAAGTAAAAGTGGTCCGTTTCCATCTTTCTTAAAATCATTCTTATAAACAATGGAAATGGGCACCTGCTTACCATCACGAGCGGTGGCGTACAAGCGCTCAGTCGTGTAATCTTCAGGTTTATGGCCACCCACCACTTCTGTGCGCTTTTTTAATTCCCTTTCACGGGTATTCATATTGTAATCATAAACTGAGCGGGGTGTGGTAAGTGAATTATACACAAAACGAAGGGTTTTGGTATCGGCTTCGGGATTGGTGCCCACATATACGGTATAAGCCGGTTCATCAAACTTAATGTAATGCTCATTGCCGTTTTGCCAGTTCATAATGCGGATCTTGGTATAACCGTTCTCGCGTTCCTGCAAAACCATATGATCCTTGAAGATCTCCATCCCTTCCAGGAAAACTTTATCGCGATGGGCGATCACTTCTTTCCAGTTTTCTTTTGAGGTGGCATTTTCAGGAGTTTCCATCAAACGGAAATTGCGGGCATCCCAGTTGGTAACAATATAAAACTTATCCTTATAATGCTCTATCTCATAT
>JAIPAP010000021.1 GCA_021740045.1 Bacteroidales bacterium | reverse complement strand
AAACTCAGAACGACCGCTCCAAGCAGCACCAGTAAGCGGTTTTGGAGTGAGAGTTTTAATATTCTGTTTAACATACTTTCGCTTTTTTAATGAACGTGTCCGTGCGCGGGGCCATCGCCCGACATGGAAGCCATTTTTACCTGGTAGGCTCCCTTGCTAACGACTATCTCTCCCGCATCCAATCCTTCTGTTATTTCCACCATGTCGCCGTTTTGCCTTCCTATCCGTACCGGTCTGCGTTCAAACAGCTCTCCCGACAATTGCACGATCACCGAATAGTTACCGTAGTCTTCCAGCAGAGCCGATTCGGGTATGGCGATGTTTTGGCCGGGTTGCCCCACGGCGATCTGTACTTCCGTAAAGCTACCCTCCGGCATGGCTATCCGCTCGCCGACTTTGGCAAATACGGGAATCATCGGTTCATTGCTTTTTACTTGTTTGCCGACCGACAACAGTTTTCCACCGGTAGCCTTCAAGCTTGACCACTTACCTTCTTCCGGCTGATAGAAAATATTCTGTATGGCATCCAGATCGGAAGCATAGGAAGAACCGGCATGAGCCTTCAATAGCCTTGAACGGTTGGTGTCGATGGTGACCAGGGGCGCTCCCTCTTCGGCATAATCGCCGTTAGATGCATTAATCGTTTTGATAAAACCCTCATAGGGAGCCCTGACTTGCTTACCGCCGGCAGCGTATCCGGCCTTAAGCGTTTCGTACGATGCTTTAGCCACCCGGTACTGATTCTCCGCGCGCTCATATTCCGATTTGGAAGCGATATTTTTTTCATACAATTGTTTCTTCCTTTCCCAGGATGCCCTGGCCTGCTCGAAGTTGGCCCGCGCCTTCGCTATTTCAGCCTCCAGGTTGTGAGTCGTGAGTTCCTTACTGCTCAGGGTCATCAACAATTGGCCTTTTCTGACTGTGGCTCCCTGAGTCAGGCTTTCCATTGCAAAACCAACTATCCCTGAAGCATTGGCGCTCAGTGTACGGGTATCTCCGGGAGCAGCCTGCCAGGAGCCTGAGGTCGGTATGATGTCGTAGATGCTGTCCTTAACCGCCGGGGTCGTCTGAAACGGAATCCGCCAGGCCTGCTCCTTGAGGAAGGAAATCTTACCCTCATCACCGGCTGAAGCCTCTCCAAGGGCTTCCTGTGCGGCTTCTACCGAGGAATAAACTTCCACATTTTTCAGCACAATTCGGTCGGTTAGTTGCGGCGACTCGATGACAAACACCAGGCGGTGGCTGCCTGCTTCCTTGGGTTTCAAAGCCGGGGTGAATATCCCGGGCGAGGAAGGAGCCTCCGCCCGGTTTCGAATGCCGCTGCTGCCTTGAATCAAACTCGCCGTTACCGTTCCCTTTTCTACGGGCCGGTGTTTTTCCATGACGGTGAAATGCGCGGCAAACCGGCTAACCTTCCCCTTTACCAAGGCCGGAAACTCCACAAACAGCTCGGTCTTTCCGGTCCACAGGGTGGTATCCACCGTTAGTGCGCTTTCTGCCGCCGCATCGTGTCCACCCCCGGCATCATGGGCGTGACCCTGCTCATGGTCTGCCTCAGGCTGACAAGAGGCCACGGCAAGGACTATTAATAAAATAATATATCTAATCATTTTTTCTGTTTTAAATATTAATGATCATGATGTTCGGTACCATCCTCATGGGAGTGATGTTCGGATTCGGCTTCAGCTGTGTCTTTCTTCACTTTGAACTCTTCCTGGTGATGGTCTTCATCATGCGAATGACCGGACTCGTCTGAATCGTGTTCGTGGCCATGCGCTTCTGAGCTTTCTTCATGAGTATGTTCATCCGTTTCTTGCTGAGTGCTTTCGTTGTTGTTCTTATTTGGTGAAGAACATGATACGGCAAATAAAAAGATTCCTGCTATAATTAAATTTAAGATTTTCATGATGTTATGTCTTTTATGGTTTATAATTGATGTCTTCGTAATTCCGCTTTTCTTTTGTTGAGTTGGTTTTTCACTTCAAGCATGGCATCGTAGGCTTGCCGGTAAAATTTCAACTCCATATGATATTCTATGAAAGTAATGTCGCCAAGCCGGTATGCTTCCAGCAACAGTGTATCGCTCTGCAATCCCGAAAGGGTAGACCGATACTTTTGGTATTTCTCCCTCAGCATCCGGTATTCATTGTATTTTTTCTGATACCGGGCGAAGGTTTGCGTACGGGTGGCTTCCGAATGCGTTTGCTGGTATTCCAGGCGGGCTTTTGCCGTCTTTACTTTGTTTTTGTTGTTCCACAACGGTATTGAAATACCACCATAAATCCCGCTAAAGCTTGACCCCTGCGCATTTTGATAGTTGAACCCGGCCTTCAGGTCGGGCAGGGCCTTATTTTTCGACAGCCTGACCTGTTGGCGGGCGACCTCTTCCTGTTGCTGCAAAACGGCCAGAGCCGGATCGCGGGCTTGCTTACTTTTCCATAAGCTGTCAAGTTTCGCCAATACCCTGCTTTGGTCATAGCCGGACGGATTAAATGAAACGGCCTTTCCGCCATTCAGCTCTTTTAAAAGCACAAGCTCATTTTGCTTTTGATTTTGGAGCTGCTCTGCCTTGAACTGTTGCTGCATCCAGGCCACTTTAGCCTTATTCATTTCCAGCTTGCCCACCTCTTCCTGTTCATATAATTCCTGAATATGGTTGAATACCCGCTTTGCCTGCCGGGTGCGTTTTTGGGTAACTGCCAGTCGCTTATCCAGGTATATGATTTCGAGGAGGTGTTTTTTTGCTTTTAGCAGAATCCCCTGTCGTAAAGCTTCGTATTCCAGTTGCATTTTCTGCCTCTGTTTACCAATCAAGTTGCCCCGGGCGCCATAAACCGTGGGGAACTCCACCGACTGACTGATTTGCAGCTCGGTGTAGGCCCCGTCGTTTCCCCAAGGGAGATAGTAAACATCGGTTTGCGGATCAGAAAGGTTGTTTTCCGTCTTCCTATCGAGATGCTTGCTTTCTATCCACGCCGAATAGGCCTGAAGTTTTTTGTTATTCTTCCCGATTTGGCGCAATACTTCATTCACACCCGGGTTTTGTGCGTTAAGACCCAATGCGGTTAGGTATACGCCTATAGCGAATACAATTTTTTTGTACATGTATAGCTAATTTTTAAATGAAAAATGATTGCTCAGCCCCTATTCAAAAGGCCGGCAAATTGATTGTACGGTTGTTCGGAAAGTAATTAGGAAGAATATGGAGGCGCCCTCAGTGAACAGTTTACAAGAAAAGGATTGTCATAGAATATGGGTCTGAATAATACGTATCTGTATGCTCTTTCGTTTCCGGCCGTAAGTTTGATATCATTGTTTGTGGTTCTGACTGCAAGCGGAAATGCTTTAATTGGGGATATGGTTTTCCTGATTTTGGTGGCGGGGACAAATTCGTGGACATGAAACGCATGCAGGTGCTTTTCGATAGGGGCGAAAAGTCCGGCACTGCCTTCTGTGTTATCCTTATCCCTGGGGGGAGTTTCATGGTGATGATCGCCGGCGTGATGATGGTGATGGTCATGACTTTCATGCTCTGCGTTATGCGTTACCACTTCGTCTTCCTGCTTATGATGATGGTGGCTGTGTGGTATAGCCATGTGAAACATCATCATGGAGATGACCACGAAAGAAACAGTTATATGGATATGTTTATTCGTAAACATGGGGCGCAAAGATAATAAATTCAAAAAACTCTATATATAAAAACAGCTATTGAATTTTTGAGATGAATCACAATCTGCATCAAGCTTATTTAACAGTGAAACGGTTTACTATTTTGACCCGCCTAGCATACGAATAGCTCCCACCGAACGGTAAACAATAAGGTTGAAAACGCTACAAATTTATAACCTTTATATTTATACGTTTTTTGTGCTTTTTCGTATGCCATTTATCTTCCTCCCCCCATAAACCACTCCAAGGCCAATAAGGAGCAGGGTTCCGCCGCCAATGGGTGCATCACCGCCGGTAACGTTTCGCGAAGTGCCGTGGCCGGGTGGCGGCGGCGGGGGATCCTCGGCGAGGGAGACGTTAATGGTTAGTATATTAATAGTTAATAGGATAATTGTTAACAAAACGTTCGGTTGTTTCAACCGGAACATTTTTTTCAGAATTGCAGGTTCAATATTCATTTTCTGTTTTGTTTTTGCCTTAGCTTTTTTGTCAAAATTCATTTAAAAATTTTCAGGGCAATAGCGCTTTCAGGGTAGTTGTGTTTCCGTTGCCGGTAATCCTGAAAATATAAATCCCGCCCCGCAATGAAAGTGGCATGCTTTGCAAGCCGTCACCGGTAATTTCAGAAGTCAATACACAGCGACCTATCAGATCGAAAACCTCAACCTTTGTTGGCCCTGAGTTATCGGGAAGGTACAGGGTGTTTTGATAAACATAAGCCGATGGAGGAGCATTGTTCACACTTTCTTCATTTGACTCAAACTTTAGCAGAAACCGGTTGGGATCGTCGTCTAATGCAGAAATGAAGGCGTAGTTTTCCAGTGAGAGATTATGTTCGGAGTTATTTTTCATGTCAACTAGCCAAAGGGTTTGCTCCGTGGTGTTTTGCTCCAGGGTGATGTTGAAATTGGCGCTATTGTTTTTAACAAATCCAAGTGGTATAACCAATTCTTTGTTACATTCAGGCAGGGCGTTGAGCGCCAAAAGTTTGTTGTTGCTGATACTGTAAAACATGGGCGCAAAACCGGTGAGAAAGTAACTATCGAAATTAAGGTCAAAACCAAGGGTAGCATCTGGATGAAAGGTGATGATGGTTTCCTGTGAGGTTTTTCCATCGGGGTCATTTGCTTTCAGAACAATGTGCCGGTTTTCGTTTACAGATTTATACCAATTCGAATCGCTGTGCAGGCGTGCATCGGCCGGAATTGTCAGTGATCCGTTGCCGGATGTGTAAACCATAAACCCATTGTGCGGAGGGATGACCTCATCGCCTGATATTATTTTGTAGCTGGCTGCGGTTTCGTCCCATACCTGCGCATAAGCGCCGATGTTTACTTTGTTCCAGTTTCCCTGGTTAAATTTGATGGCGGAACTGAACGGATTACCCAGTAGGTGCCAGCCCTTTTGGTCTTGATATAGGTTGTTGGTAAGGTTTGTTACAGCAACGTCGCTAATGTTCAGTATTCCTGTAAAGGTTTTGTTTTGGTCTGCGGCATAAGCTATCAGATAACCTTTTCCGGTTTCAAATACAGGATTGTAGCTACTTGACCAATTTTGTTGAGCTATGCCCCAATTGTAGCTTCCAAAAGAGTTCTTTATGTTAATCCATAAAACCAACGGCTCGTACCATTTGTATAGGTCAACTCCGCTGCTAATGGGTACTGCAAAAATATTCACAAACTCAGTGCTGATGGCCTGGTTTGCCAACGGGCTGCTCATCAGATGCCAGCCATGGTTGGCGCTGCTCCAGGCTTCAATGTATCTGTTTACTGCTGCGGTTATGTTTGGTGTGTTGTGGATTAATGATCCTGTGCCGCTTGCATCACTTTCGATGGTGAGGGTGCCCTGATTATCCAGAAAACCGCTCACGGTTAACCGCCCGGAAGGTTTTATGGTTAGGCTTGCGCCTGGCGTATTAATCAAGGTTGAAACGGTTGCTGCACCGTCAACGTAGCAGTCTGCCATTAAATATACCATTTCTTTTTCATCCGGGAGTTTGTTTGCGCTCCAATTAGCAGTTTCAGACCAAAAACCGCTCTGGACAAAGTTATTGCCCAGATTACTGTTGCTCTTTTCTGAAAAACTGTCCCCCCGGCCTATACCACCGGTAAATTGTGCAGGCAAAACCGTGGTGATCATTACCAATGCCTGTACGATCAACAATTGCAATACGCTTTTCATGATTAAAATGTTTGTTGTTTTTAAACTGAATATTTTCTATCATTTATTTAAAACAAAACCTGAAGTATGCTAATTATCTTTTATGATCAAGGAAGACTTCGCACGCAACGAAATCCCCAAACGTCAGTTCGATGGACAGGCGGGTTAATAACCTCATATCGTCTGGATACTGTTTGCCAATTAGTTTGTTTGTACCAACTGCCACCCTTGAGGCCGGCGCCTGCTGCTTGAGTAACGCCATTTACTCCCCCATAAGGCTCGTTTGGCAAATAGTACGCTTGATTATGGTTTATGCCCGGCCAATAGTCCACATCAGCATCGCCTGCAACATTCAGGTAACCGTTACCGTGCAATCCGGTGAAGGAATGTCCGGCAACAATACCCACCGATACCGCATGTTCCCTGAGGCTGCCACTCAATTCCATAATGCCCCAATAGCTTGCTCCGGCCAGGGAACGCGTGGAACTATCTGTGGCAAAGACACCCACACGCATCGGACCTCCGATCTTATTTTCACAAACAATATTGCTATTACTTCCGGGCGGGATGGATTCATCAATCTCACCGGGATTGACAATGTAGAAAACAAATTTGGCCCAGGTGCCCATAGCGTATTCACCGGATATGGGTGTTCTGGGTCCACGACAAGCTTTTTCGTACTCCAACTCCGTCATAGGCCTTAACCCCGCCCAGTCAGCGTAGGCAGCGCCATCCATCCAGCTCAGATAGTTGCAGGCTACATAAGGATTGGTGGTCGTGTAACTGCCAACGGTACTGCCGCTTATAGCATAACGTGCAGTACCATATGTGTGCTTTCGCTTGTTTGCCTGGATTTGTGTCAATGTATTTAAAAAATCCACGTACTGTTGCTGGGCGATCTTATATTTCTGACAATAGAAGCCGGCATAGCCTGTAGGGAAGCCATCTGCCAGAGGAAGAGTATCAGATCCCGTTAGGTTATCGGGGAGGCCAAAGGACATTGAAAGGTTATTTGGTGATGAAGCGGTGTCGTTTTCCTGAAGCATGGGAGGTGTAGAGGTGATTAAAAATGGCGTATAAGGAGCGGTAACATCGTTGGCCACAGTAAATACATCCATTTCGTCATCAGGTGTTCCTACCCAGAAATTCCCTTCCGCCACATAAACCATTTCAATGGCAAACACCCGCACATCCACCACTGCATTATCGGCTACTGTATCGGCCTGGTAATTCCATCGCAATTGAGCTTCGGATAGGGAAAATGTTCCTGTTCCATTGGCCTGGCGATAAATAAACACGCCAAGTGCCGGATTGGTGGCAGCATGAAAAGGGCTACCGGGGGTTACTAATCCGGCATCAATGATAGCGCCGGTTCCTGTTCCACCATTATGACCGGTATTGTGGAGTGAGACATGCTTCCACAAGTCATCGCCGCCATTGGCAGCACTAATACGGTACTTGGCAAATACCCAGGCGGCATCCCAGTTGGTTTCGCCGTCGCCATTCAGATCGTTGGTCCGCCAGGAGTGTTCCCAGCTAAGATCGAACATCACCAGGGTATAGCCTTCAGTTGTTCTTTGCCCGGTAACCATTACATTGGTTACCTGAATGTTGTTGGCAATTGAGCTGGTAATAATCAGCAGCATCAGCGCTGCAACAAGTAATTTCGTAATTAGATTCTTCATAATTTATTGTATTGATTACCCATATACTTTTTATGCTGTTATCAGTTTTAAGAAAAATAAAATGTTTCCGGCTTCTCATCCACCACCTCAAAAGTGGAAAACTCCTGATAAGGAATATCAAAGATTTTAATATGATCGATGTGAACCGGAGAAAATTCCTCTTTGCAAAATTCCAGGAACTTTTTGATGTTTTCATTACTGCCCGAGGCAATTACTCCTACTGATTTGTCATCTTCGTAAAAAACAACGCCGGTTACTCCCGAAAAATCGGCTTTTGCTTTCAGGTAATACCTGAAACCTGTTTTATAAACCGAGCCGGTGATATGGATTTTATTGCATAGCATAAAGTAAAAATACCCTGCTGTGTAGTCAAATCAAAAAACTATAACTGTCTCTGGGTAAACAGGACTTTCTTTGGATAAAAATGTGCTTACATATTATTGTTATGCAAGTAGTTGAAGAGGAGAGATTATTTTGGGTAGTATATCGTTAAAACCGCCGTGCTAAAGAACTCCTTCTGCGTTAAAGCACTATCTCCCGGTAAAGGATATTGAATCGCTAATATGAGAACCGTCAGGTTTTATCTGCAAATTGATTCTGTGTGGTCTTGTGAGCCCATGCCCTGAATTGGTTGGGCGTCATTCCCACCACGCTTTTAAATCTTTTGTAAAAAGTAGAGCTGGATTTGAAACCGGTCATTTCACCTATGCCTTCAACGGAAAGATGACTAAACTGCTTATTGCTTAAATATTCCAAAGCTGCCTTTACCCTGTATTCGAACAAAAAATCGTAAAAACCCATATTGAACTTGTCGTTGATAAGATTAGAAAGGTAGGTGCGGTTGGTGTTCAGTTTTTTACAAAATTCTTCTAATCCGACATCGCTCCAGAGATAAGGCTTTTCTTCGGCCATAAATTTTTCGAGCCTTAGGGCCAGCTCAGCATGACGGTCAGTTGCGCCAACTCTGTTTTTGATGTCCGTTTCGGTAAGATTCCTCAGGCACTGCTCTACCTGCTTTTCCTTTTTTATTGCCTTCAGGTTTTGTTCTACCAGTTTTTTATAGGCTCTGTTCTTAAGCCTCGACATTACGATAAGCAATATCAGCAGGCATATGATTATCAATAAAATAACACTGAGGTATTTAAGCTTTAACCGGTAGGTCTTGTTTTTTTGTGCCTCCTCATTAATTTTAGCTTCTTTTTCCCGAAGGTCATATTTTGCTGACATTTCGTTGACTTGGCGTTGCATCCTGTCGACAAAAAAACGGCTCTTTAAACCATAGGAAATTCGGAGATACTCATAAGCATCAGCGTAATTGCCCGATTTGTAGCTTATATTTGCCAGGTTGAAATAAACATACATGAACAGGTTTCTGTTTTCTTCGATGTTGCCCAAATCCAAAGCCTTTAGGAGAATATCCCTTGATTCTTCCGGTTGCCCAATTGAAAGATAAAGACGTGACAAATTCACATGGGTATTGATGGCCTGAGGGAACATATTGAGGCTAAGGAAATTGTTGACAGCTTCAGAATAAAAGAAAAGCGCTGAGTCAGGCATTCTTTGTCTTAGATAATAACTTCCGAGTTCATTTTGTGATGATGCAAGGTATTCGGTCAGATTATTTTTCTGCGAAATATCAATGCAAAGCCTGGAATATTTGCTCACCGAATCCGCTTTGTTTCCGGCAAAACTCCGGTTCTCATTTTGTAATGCTGCCATCCTGTTGAAAGCAAAAGCCCTGTTGGCGACACTGATATTGGAGTTGCGAAGTATTTCGTAAATAATTCCAATTCCTTTGTTGTGCTCCTGCTTTTGCCGGTATGCTTCGGCAAGGTAAATTTTTGCATACACTGCCGAATCGCTTTGACTGTCAACACCTTCAAGAAATTTCATGATTAACGGAATGCCCTCATCAGGCCTGGACAGGATTATCAACCTTTGAGCTTCATTTATGAGTGTACCCGGAAATCTGTTTGTGTCAGCGGTAACTGGTTCCGAAGTTGACAGAATCTTAAGCGCATCTTCCAGTGAATTTAGCTTTGAGCGGATAAGGTCTATTTTGGCTTTTTGCAAATCGGTCAAAACCGCATCTTCACTTATTGCGGCCATAAGGCTCCGGAGTGAATCGCCGGTTTCCTCTATCAAATTGGTTGCCTGTTCTAATTTTTCTTCAAAGATGTTTTCTTTTATATTCTGAGCTGTGCTGCTATTACTCAACGCAGCAATCACCCCTACGACGAAAATGACTTTTCCCAGCCTAATCATTTGAATAGTGCTTTGTGAAAGAACCTCTCAAAGATATGGGATTTTTTTGATCGAATCAAGTCCGGGCAGTTTGATGCGGCTTAATGCGGCGTAAACCAAATTTGCAGGCCGAAATTTTGATTTGCGGCTGAAGTTGATGAAAAATTATCTTTTCCACCAGTTTTATTTTCTGACCTACTTCTCGGTGCGGTGAAAATCCCACACCTTCTTCCCTCCATAAGCCGCTCCAAGGCCAAGCAGGAGCAGGGTGCCGCTGCCAATGGGCGCACCGCCTCCTACCGGGGTATTGCCTCCACTGGTGGGGTCTTGTGAATTTCCTTCACCGTCGCCATTGGGTGGGGGTGGGGTTTGCGCGGAGAGCCCGCCGATGAATAATGCGATTGCTATGGTCAGGATTAATTTTTTCAGTGTTTTCATATTGATGTATATTTTTGGTTTTATTATTTTTTGAGGGCCCTGGCGAGCATTGTTGCCCGCCAGGACGCCAACCGGTTTAGTTGATGTAAATTTTATGATTGACGGTTTGGGTTTCTGTGTTCACCTGCACGATATAAATACCGCTTTGTAGATTCACCGGTATGGATTGCTCGCCCATGAGCTGGGTTTGCACCATGGTTCTGCCCATCAGGTCTATGACCATAAGTTCGCCTTCTATGGCACCCTTAATATGTAATTGGTCGTTAGCTGTGTAGATCAGAATGTTATTGTTTTCATTGTTATCATTTTCATCAATGCCAACCGCTTTTAAATGTAGCTTAAAGCGAGTTTCACTATCCATGACTTCCCAGGCAAATTCGTAACCCCCTTTGGTCAGGTCGTGGAAGGTGTTGGTTTTGGTGTCTTCAAGTGTGGCTTTAGTAATGCCATGTTTTTCCTTAAGGATGATGGTGTGGATACCGGCTTTATCATTGGTATAACCCAGTTGAATCGTTTCGGTTTCGGGTCTGGCGTCGATGGCCAGGTGGCCGTCGGGAGAGTGGCTGTATAGTTGCGGCATACCGCTGCCACCGGCCATGATCTTCCAGGCATCACGGGCTTTTTCAAAACCTGCCTGCGCGGATTCATCCAGTACCAGGTAAAACTCATCGGCATACGAGACGTTTTCTGCAGCTAATATGAGGCCCCGGTTTATTGAGGAGGCTGACTTGTAGTAATTACCCGCGCCGTCATGGGTGCGGTGGCTGTTCTCAAGGCTGAAGGTTGCATCGGCGGAAGTGTGAATGAAAAACCCCTGCATGGGCGGGATATACCGGCTGCCGCTGCCGATGCCATTCCACTCAAGGTAATCGCCGTTGGCGCCTTCTGAGGGATCCCAATAGTATATAGCGCCGTAGGTCTCGTTCAGCAGATCCCAGTTAATTGATGAAGGATAGGGGTTTCCAACGAGGTTAAATCCGTTGTGGTCGCCACTGCCTTGGTTGGTGATGCCGGTGCTCTGGTTGCCGGTATTGGGGGTGCCGGTAAAGGTATGGTTGCCTTTTGCGGCCATCCCCCAGAGGGAGTAGCCGGAGGCGGGATTCAACACAGTAGATTCGTCAACGATGTCGCTCCAGGTGCCGGTGCTTTCGTCCCAGCTTTGGAGGTAATCGCCAAGGAACATGCCTGCGGTGGCACCGCTGATGGGGGAGGCGATCAGGTGCCATTCCCCGTCGGGGATGTTGCGCTCGATGTTGATGGTGCCATTGTTGGTGATGGTGCCGCGGGTGATGAGCGAGCCTCCGGAGTTAATGGTGAGGGTGGCATTGGAATTAATTGTGAGATCATTGCAATCACTAGAACTTCCATTGCTTATAACAGGGTCATTATCTGTATCTGGAATTATCACATCATATTGATTCAAAGGCACTATCCCGTTCCAATTTGTATTATTGTTCCATGTTGAGTTGCTAGTACCTGTCCATGTAATTGTACTTCCAGATTGATTTTCCAGATTGGGATAACCGCTATTATAAATTGGGGAAATAGACCAAATACTTCCAAAATCCCAGCCAGCATCGGTAAAGGTGCTTTGGGTATTCATTTCTGTTGTGGTTTTGCCGGTTGCTCCATCACTAATATGAGAGGTGTTTTGGAGCGAAGTTTCGGTATCCCAAAAATTACCGGACATGGTGCTGGCTCCAAGAACTTGTCCGGCAAACCCTTTGTTGGTTGGATCATCATACTCCACAGTAATTACCCTGCCGGTACTGTAGCAATTTTGCAAAACCGCATCATAGTTTTCTCCTATAAACCCGCCCACACGATGGTCTTCCCCGCTGCTTATAGTTACATCACCGGTTGAAAAGCAGTTATCTATCTCAGGAAAATTGGAGTTTTGACCGACAAAGCCACCTAAATACGAAACCCCATAGGTATCTGCCAGGCTATAGCAAAAAGAAACATTTCCTTTGTTGTTTTCTCCCAATAAACCGCCCACACGAACCATTCCGGACACACTTCCTGTGCTAAAGCAATTATTTATTGTAGCTTGATAAAAAAGAAGTCCGACAATCCCTCCTACACAATTTTGCCCTGTTATATCTACATTCGTTACACCCACATTTTTTATTTCAGAATTTACATTCCGTACTAATCCGAATAAACCGACATAATATGTTGCTGTGCGATTGATATAAATATTTGATATAATATGATGTTGTCCATTATATATTCCTGTGAAGGGAGTTGCCTCCCAATCGTTACCAATGGGTGAAAAGCCACTGGTTCCAATGCCGTCTGCACTTCCATCACCATCCCAGTCCACCTGGGTTTCGTCAGCATTAAAAGAGATATCGGATGTTTGAATAAAATGTGAGGCCCAATCGGCTGAGGTAGTTGAAAGCTCGATCAAATCATCGGTTGTGGCAATCTGGTATGGATCGCCGGATGTGCCGCTGCCACCGGAATACGTGCCGGCAAATACAGCTGAACTGATTATCACGTTAATAATCAAAGATATAATCTTTTTCATAGTTCATTTATTTGTAATGGTTAATAATGATTTCTTGATGCTCCGTAAAGTAGGGTAAATTTATAAAAATTCATATTGCAGAAAAAATATTTTTACTGCAGATTAGATGGTGAAAACTATGTGCTAAATTGTGCTTGACTTTAATCATAGGTCTCAGTCAGCAATTTAACCCATTGCAGCAAAAACCTTTAAAAACAAGAAAAATGCCGTTAATAACCCACTTTTTTCAACAATGAGCTAAATGCGAAAAACACAGAAGTCTTATAATCAACAACATATGATTTTAATCAATTTGGATTTTAAAATGTTGTACCCCCTGTCTTGTTGCTGAACGGCAATAAGTTAGCTATCTTTACGGGGTGTTTTTAAAACCATATCAGAAATATAATAAGACCACCGGTGAACGCTATAGCGTTTATAAACTTTGCGAAGGTTATCGCAGCAATGGTACCGTTCACCACCGCATTATCGTAAGCCTGGGCCGCCTGGAAGAACTTGAGGGCATCGAGCAAAAGAAGCTACTGGCCAGCCGGATTGAACAACTGGTTAATGGCGGTGGCAATACACTCTTCCCTGCATCAGGGAAGGACAAGATCGAACAACTGGCAAGGTATTTTTATACCCAGATCAAAAACAAAAAGCGCTGCGATGTTGGTGATGCAAAAAGAACCTGGGATAGCGTTGACCTGGAGACCTTAACCCATCGTGATGCTCGTGAAACAGGGCCGGAATGGCTTTGTAAGCAAACCTTTGATCAATTAAAAATCGGGGAGTTTTTACAGCAGGCAGGATGGGAGAGCGATGCCATCAACATGGCAGCAAGCCATATTATATGCAGGGCGGTCTACCCGGCCTCGGAACTCAAAACCGTCTCTTATATGAAAGAGAACTCGGCTATTTGTGAGTTAACCGGGGTGGAGCGGGACAAACTGACCAAAGATAAGCTCTATGATATAGCCCGTAAGCTCTACACGGAAAAAGCCGCTTTGGAGCAATATCTTTCCCGGCGCACTAATGAGTTGTTCGATCTGCAGGATAAGATCATCCTGTATGATTTGACCAACACTTATTTTGAAGGCCGGATGAAAGAAAGTGATATGGCCTGTTTTGGCCGCAGTAAAGAAAAGGGCAGCGATGCCCGCCTGGTGGTACTGGGTATGCAGCCAAGCCAAAGCCAAAAAAGAAGATAGTATGCGAGGGCTGCTTGCTCAGCGGTTTGAAGAAGGAATCCAGCGTATACAGGTGCACCTGGGCATATTAGCCTATTGGCTGGTAAGCACTATCCGCTACCAGCTCAAACAAAAAGGTTTTCATCATGACTGGCGGGAAATTGTACGCATTATGAGCACACAGAAATGCGTCACCACTTCGGTGGAGAACAGTCAAAACAAAACCATAACCGTTCGTCAATGCACTCAGCCCACCAAAGCAGTTGTAACCATCTATGATCTATTAAATTACAAACATTTTCCCTTCAGAAGAAAAAAATCCGTTGTCCCCCCTGCAGCAATTTTAAAAAACAAAAGCCCTTAAGGTTAGATAGTTACGACCCTTTAGCTGCAATGTGGGTTAAAGGAAACTACCTTACACTACAAATCAATCATCACAAAACCTCCCAATCCAAAATAACCAAGGTTCCTTCCAAAAGGATAATCCGAAACATGCTGTAGGTTGTCGCTTTTATAAAAAGTGGAAACATATTGTGCATTCATCACCAGCCCATAGTAGCAATTGTTGTGAAGAAATCCTGTGGGTAGTTTCAGGCGTAGGCCACCTTCACCAATCAGGTTCAGGCTCCATACATGGTAAGCCTTGCCGGCACTTTCACCACTATAGGTGCGCTCGTTTTTATAGCCAAGGCGGGCACTCAGGTAGGGGAGGACCTGGAGATTGTCATTCGGTTGAACAAAATGGTAATTGCCACCGGCGCTAAGTTGATAATAATGGCCATGGCGCTCGGGGTAAGCTGTAAATACATCTTTGGTCAATGTCCAGAACTGGTAATGGAGGTCGAGTTGAAACCGGTCAATTTCGGTAAGCACATTCCATAAATATCGGTTATAAAAACCATTGGCACCGGTTAAGGAACCGAATTCGGTAATAACATTCACCTGTTCCAGGTTCTTTCTGTCTTTCCAGTTTAATAAGCTCAGCCCCATGTAGCCCGAGGAGAAATCATTTCCCGGAAAGATGTTCATCCCAAAATTGGCAACCCCCAGTCGCATAGCGTACATGACTGATAATCCGGTTTCATGCGATCCCACCGCTTTCAACACTGGCTTGTCGAAAAGCACATCCCTCTGTTTATAACCCAGGGCAAGTGTAATCTTATCGGAATATTGATTGGAAAGGGAAATTCCCATATGACCCATAGCAGCACTTAAATAACCGGGTGCCCATTGATATTCGCCTTGTAGCTCAAAGTTCAGCTGGGTTTGCTTATCGACTTCGAGCATTGGTTTGATCCACCAGAGAGCGGTGCCCAAAAACCCAAAGACCCGGTCTTGTGTTTTATAGGGAAGATGCACTTCGGATACTCCTACGATGCGGTGCACCAGGTTTTGGATTTGTTCTCCCTGGAGGTTGCCTGCGATGTATCCTCCTGCCAGAGCATTAACAGTAAGGTTTGTGTCGGGCTTCCATACAGGATGGCGAAAATATAATTCCAATTCGTCCATGCGGCTTGCATTTTCACCGGCCAGCCGGTTGTTCATCACCGAATAGGTGAGGCGTGCTTGTGTAAGTTGATTGACTATCTTGAATTGGTAATCGGCTTGAAATCCAAGACTCCGCATATGATCATGAATGGCCGTGAAACCCCCACCCCAATTGTCATTGAATGAGGTGATGGTCAAATGAGGCTTATCGTTTATCGGCTGACCTGCAACCGTCAAACAGATCAACAGGGTTAATGTAGAAAGCCAGAGTTTTTTCATAACGTCTTTCAAAGGTAGAAAAAACCGCATAGCGAAACATCGATTGTGGTTGAAGGTTTATCCCTTTGGCTCCAGCATATATTCCGGTGCGCTGCACCTATTGCCACTGGCGTGCTGTACGATGTTATAAATAGTACGGTGCTCCGCACCTATTATATCATTACAAATGGTTTACGGGTATTGATAAAATCCATGCGTTATATTGGAAGGGTATTTTGCAACAAACTAATATCAATATAGTGGCATAGCCGCGAAATCTGTATAGCAAATGTATTGGTTGGTTAATTAGAGGTGCAGCGCACTTGATATTCCTTGGTTTACAATGCTATAAATCTTTCGGTGCGCTGCACCTTATGTGGTAGGATTGATATTCGGTGCTATAAATATTTTGGTGCGCTGCACCTATTCCCGGCATTTTAAATGGTTCCCATATTGTTAAAGAGATTTTAGTTTCTAAATACATTGGATTTGGTGCTTATAATGAAAAATTTAGCGGCATAGCCGCGAAATCTTTATAGCAAATGTATTGGCAGGTTAATTGAAGGTGCAGCGCACCGAAATCTTGGGCCCCAATCTATTCGCATACAGCTATTCCCAACCTTTAATGTCATCAAAGAAATGAAATACATATTCATCTTTGTATTCAATTTCGAATTTCTTTAGCATATCAAAGTATTCGTTTCGAAAGCTTTTTGTTTTGTGATGAATTTCTTGGTTTAATACATATCGGGCAACGTTGTCGAGTTGTGAATGTGCATAAGTGAACGCACCATAACCTTTCTGCCATTCGAATTTGAAGTTTGATAATTTATTGTTTTTAATCCATGTATTGCTTGAGGTTTTCATTTCCTCCACTAAATCAGGAATCAAATGGGTTAAGTTATATCCTAGAAAAATATGAATATGATCAGGCATAGTACCAATCGCAATCAATTTATGTTTATGATTTTGAACTATAGCGGTTATGTATTTTTCCAATTGGTCCTTCCAGATTTTTCGAATAAGTGCATTTCGGTTTTTTACCGCAAAAACCAATTGAAAATAGGCTTGTGAATAGGTGTTTGCCATAACAGAATTTATTTTTAACAAAGATAATAAATATTTGAAAGAATATCAAGGTATTTTTTTTGGCTGATCAGGGTTTTGTAAGCGGAAAATTTCTGAATATTCAAATGTATAATTATCAAAGATTGATAGGCTGGGTTATTGATATATCGGTGCGCTGCACCTATATCCACTGGCCTGTCATGCGATTCTATAAATATTTCGGTGTTCCGCACCTTATGCTGCGGGATTAATATTCGGTGCTATAAATCTTTCGGTGCGCTGCACCTATTCCCGGCATTTTAAATGGTTTCCATATTGTTAAAGAGATTCCAGTTTCTAAATACATTGGATTTGGTGCTTATAATGAAAAATTTAGCGGCATAGCCGCGAAATCTTTATAGCAAATGTATTGGCAGGTTAATTGAAGGTGCAGCGCACCGAAATCTTACTTGATCCACAAATGCCAATAAGCATACATACAGAATACTGCATATCATTCGTTATCAAAACATGAAAAAAGCTGTAATCCTAAAAATTGTTTTTCTGCTAACCTTACTTTCCTTTTCCCTGCTTTTATTTGCCCAGTTAAGCGGAAAGGAAAAACACGAGATAAGATCGCAAGCCGCAGATGTTCCCAGGAGAGCCGAAAGCACTGTTGAGAGGCTGGCAAGCTATCTTACCAAAGGTTTTGAGAAGGATGTGGCTAAGACTTACGCCATTTATTATTGGGTGGCCAATAATATCAGATATGATTTTGATGAGGCCGAAAGCATTACCTTGAGTTCCCTGCGGGAGAATGTGATACAGGAAGCCCTTCATCAGCAGGTTGGGGTGTGTCAGCATTATGCAGAATTGTTCAATGCGCTGGCCCGCTCAGCAGGACTAAAATCAACGGTGGTTCCCGGTTATACCAAGCAACATGGAAGCATCGATGATATACCTCATTCATGGAATGCGGCAAAGATAAATGGGAAATGGTACATGTTCGATCCTACCTGGGGTGCCGGACATATGACCGAGAAACGGTATAAGAAGCATTTTACTGAGGAGTATTTTATGGTGCAACCCAGGGATATGCTTAAAAGTCACATGCCTTTCGACCCGCTCTTTCAGTTTGTAAATCATCCGATCGATCACCGTGACTTTAAAACCGGCAGGCATCAACCGGACAAAGACTGGTATATCGATTATGAAAAGGAAATTGAACGCTATTTTTCATTACCGGAAAAAAAGCAATTGGTAGAAGCTATGGAACGGGTTAAGCGCGTGGGCATCGCTAACAAAATGGTGAGGGGTTATTATTCCAACCTTAACCAGCGGCACCGGGTATATCAAGCCAATGAGCAGGTTGATATGCACAATAAGGCCATTAGAATGATGAATGAGGTGGTTAAAGACTACAATGAATACATCAACAGGATGAATGCCCGTGGTGGAAGATTCCCCGATAAGACCGAAAATATCGAAGCGCTTTTGCAAACCGTCGAAAGCAAAGCCCTGGAAGTAGAAGCCTTGTTCGATAGTCTGAATCCTACCATGAAGCTCACCGACACCCTTGATAAAAACCGTAAGATATTGGAGAATCTGCTTAAGCAGGTGAGAAGGGAGCAAGATAGGCTGGAGAAGTTCAAGCAGGAAAATTAGATTAAGTATGTCCTAAGTAGGTAGTTTTCATCAGGGCCCACTTGCTAACTGCAATTTGCCAACTGCCAACTTTTTAGCTATACATGGAGCACTATGTGATCACCGATCAAGCCATGATTTAAAATTCTTTACCTTCTCCCGGCTAACCACCAGATCTTCATTTTCGGGATTGTTTTCAAGTAGGACCTTCAGGCGGCTATTGGTATAGGTAATGATATCCTTGATGCTGTTCAGGTTGATAATGTATTTACGATTGATGCGAAAAAACAGAGTTGGGTCAACCAAGGCTTCAATTTGATCGAGGGTGTGATCGATGGCGTAATGGCGATTGGTGTTGGTTTGGAGATAAGTGGCTTTCTCCATGCTGTAAAAACATTGGGTTTCTTCCACGGGAATGCTGCGGATATGCTCACCCACCTTCACCACAAAACGACTTTTATATTCATTGGTCAGCATCTTGAGCATTTTATCATAGAGTAGCTTTTCATTTTGCTGTGAATGGAAGGAGTTTTGCCATTTTTCAAGTTTTTTGATGGAGGCGCTTAGTTCTTCAAGGTCAACAGGCTTGAGAAGGTAATCGATGCTATTGACCTTAAAGGCTTTAATGGCGAATTCGTCATAGGCGGTGGTGAAAATTACAGGGCAGGGGACTTCGGCTTTTTCAAAGATCTCAAAGCTGAGGCCGTCGGCTAGTTGAATATCAAAAAAGGCCAGATCGGGAGCGGGATTATTGTTAAACCACTGCACGCTTTTGTTCACCGAATCCAAACGGGCCATAACACTAATTTCCCTGTCCAGTTGTTTCAGCAGCTTTTCTAATTTATCCGCTGCCAGCTTTTCGTCTTCTATGATAATGACTTTCATTTTTGCTGATTTATATGACTTTCAAAATTAGATCATATCTTTAAAATTGTCCACTCATAACTTGTCTCAAACTGTTCATCTCTCAGTCACTGAGTCTCTATGTCTCTGATTCGTTTTTCACCAACGGAACCTTCACCTCAAAATATCCCGGCTCTTCTTCATGCTGCTCAGGATCATTCACAATAAATTCCCGGTCAGTAAGGTATTCGTATCTCGATTTCAGATTAGGCAGGCCAATATGCGTCCAATCGTGCTGCCCTTCCTGTTTTTTAATGCTTCGCTTTTTCTGCCAGTTGTTACGAATCATCAGGTAACCATCATTGTTGGTGAATATCTCAATCTTTAGCGGACGCTCTTCCGACACCACATTATGTTTAATGGCATTTTCAACTAACATTTGCACTGAGATGGGTATTACCCGTGCATCCGGACTATTGTTAATATTGATATCAACCAACAGGTTGTTTTCAAACCGGATCTTTTGCAGATCAACATAATTTCTTACAAATTCCATTTCCGAATCCAGATCGATCAGGTCTTTGTTCCGCTGCTCCAGTACATATCGGTAGATCATGCTTAGCTTTTTAATAAAGCGGTCGGCTTTGGCAACATCCACATAAACCAATGATGATAGGGTGTTCAAGCTGTTAAAAAGAAAATGTGGGTTGACTTGGTTTTTCAACGCTTCGTATTGCAGGATCAATCTTTCCCTTTTAAACGCCTCTTCATTTTTCAAAGAAGCTTTCCAGGCATTGAAATATCCGTTTACATAAAAGATCAAACCGATGAGCATGGCCACGATAAATTGGATTAAAAAGATTCCCAGGCCACTTCCTTGAACGACAAAGTTCCAAAAATCATGATCATATATAATCCCGAACCATATGTAGTTAACGATCAATATATCGGTTATTGTGAATATGACCATTCCCGTAACCTGCATACGGAGGTTAAAGCCCGGATTCTTGTTTTGAGGAATAGAGGTTCCGATAAAATACCCGGTTGCCTCATTCCCTTTCCACAATGTACCGCCAATTAGCATGGAATACAGCGCATTGATCGAGATATTATGCAGGTTTAATTTCTCCACATCAACAAAAAACATGGAGATGGCAAAGCTCACCAATGTTATAATGATGATGTCGCGGATGTGGCCCAGTATGATCTTTTTAGTGATTTTCATCTGTTCATTAACTTAATGATTTCCCGGTTGAAGGCAACATGGCCATCATCCGGGAAATCATGCAAGATATTAATTTTCGCACATCTTTAAAAGCTCTTTTGTCATGCGTTTACCCCAGGTCGGTGCCAGGGGTGACCCGGATTTGTGGGCGGCAAATTTTTCAGCAGCCTCTTTAAATTGCTTGCAAGCCGGCTCTTTTCCACCGCCAAAGGCTTCCGGTGTATTCAGGGTGTTTTGCCCCAACAGGTAATACAAACGCGGATTATCCGGATTAATTTGCTTGGCTTCGTTAAAGGCTTTATTCGATTTCATGGAATAGGGATAACCCCGCTCATCAGGATTGACCTGTATACGAGCCTGATGGATGAAACCTTGCAATACATACAACTCGTCATTGTCGTTTTCAAGCTTAAATGCCTTGTCTAAAAAGCTCTGTGCCTGGTCAAGCCGCTGGTCGATATTTTCCTTTTCAACTCCCATATAGGTTGAAACGGCAGCACAATAGGCTGCATAATACCAAGGGTGCCATTGGTCTTCCTCCGCATTGGCTATGCGTTCGAACTTATTGGCGACCTCCATCATTTGTTCGGCCTCTCCGGCCTGGTTCATGGTTTCGATGTTAGCCATCATGGCTTTTTCGTAATTTTCGCTCTGCGCTATTCCCAGCATAGAAGCCAGGAGAACGATCATGCTTAATGCTAATGTTTTCATTTTTCTTTGATTTTATGATTTGTAAACAGCTTGATTATTCGGTTAAAGAAATAAATACGCCTAAAAAGATAAATCGTTTGGCGGCCGGCTCAATGGGCATAGATTTGTAATGCCCGTTATTATTAGGTTGATCACTGAAGCGGTAGCCAAATACATGCTCACTACCCAGCAGATTATCAATTGAAAAATGCACCACCGTGAAATTGTCAAAGATATTGGTCAGGTAGCTGAAATTCAGGCTAAGGTTATGATAGGCCTTGGTTTGTTGTTCCATAAAACCCTCCTTATTAGGATCTTCGTAAGGTCTTCCACTGGCAAAGAAATAAGTAAGCCCAACTTGTGTGTTCAATCCTGAGATATAATATTTACCTACTGTACGCAGGTTATGGTCCGATACAAAATGAGGAGTGGCTTTTTCGGGAAAATCCCGGTAATCGCGTTCGGTATCAAGATAGCCATACGATATCCAATAATCGAAATAAGGATGGGTGTTGTCCCTCCAAAAAATATCGAATCCCCTGGCATAGCCGCTTCCCCCATTGCTGTAGGTAGCAGGATCGGCCAGGTTAAGTTCCCGGAATTGTACCAACTCATCATAATCCTTGTAATAGCCTTCCATGCGGAAAGTTCGTTCTTCCTGCGATAGCTGGTAATTCAGGATATAATGGGTGGCTTTCTCATAGTGTAAACCCGGAGCGAATTTGATAAAATCATTTTCAGGGGTTTGGTAAAAATCACCATAAGCCAGTGATATCTGACTTTCCTTACCGGTTTTGAATGCCATGGATAGGCGAGGAGCCAGGTTGGGTTTTTTCAGCAAAGATGAATATTCAAAGCGTCCGCCGGCCCTGAAGGCCAAATTGGAGCCTATGCTAAATTCTGATTCCAGGAAAACAGCATTAAGGTTATCGGTAAAGCTTGATAAATAATGCTCATTTTGCGCAGCATCGAAATAATTCTGATCATAAGACTTATGGAAAAAGGCATCGCCAAACTTCAGCTTAAAGGCATCATTATGAAGATAAGTGATGGCGTATTTGCCTTCCAGCGCATTAACCGTCTCATCCAGGGTGTTCAGGTCAAAGGCGAAATCAGAATGATCGCGCGACCAGGAAAAACCGGCTTTGGAAACCCATTTTTCGCCCAGGATACCGTTGTAGGTGGTATTCACATAGGTGTTGTTATCCTTCAGGTTGATGTCCTGCCCGCTTTCCGAATCCACACCGGGATAAAAAAGCTTGCTCCTTCCTTTTTCGTGGCGGGCATAAGCCTTTATCAACCCATTATTCCCGGTACGATGCCTAAAAACCATGGTGCCATCCACCCCACGGGGAGCTATGTCCCAATCGATCTTTTGCCTGACCAGACCAAAATAGGGCGACAAATCAGTGTAATTCCCCTGCAGAGAAAGAGAGGTGTTTTTCCAACGCTCGGTATGGGAGGCTCCGCCACCGACTGTCATAAAAGAAAGGCTTGTAACATCTTCCTCGGCCAGGCCTTCCGATTCGAGGATGAGCGCCGAAGAAAGCGCCTGCCCGTATTCGGCCGAATATCCACCGGAACTAAAAACCGTTCCGGTAAACAACCAGGGCGAAAAGCGACCGCGTGTGGGGAGGTCGGGCATTTGGGAATAATAGGGCTGCTCTACCAACATGCCGTCGAAAAAGGTTTGCGTTTCATATGAGGCACCGCCTCTGACAAACATCTTGCCTTCTTCGCCCACCATCTGGGTGCCGGGTAAGGTGCTCATGGCGCCGTAAACATCACCCAGTCCGCCGGCAGTGGTCATCACATCCAACGGCTTCATTACCACACCCTTCTTTTTGTCGCCCGCTTCAAAAGATCCGGCCATGATCTCCACGGTATTCAATTGCTTGGTGTTTTCATTGAGAATGATATTTAGCTCAACATCTTCTTTTTCAATATCAATTTCCCTTGAATAATCGGAATAGCCGATGTACTTGACAAGGAGCCTTTGCTTTCCTTGCATTTCCGTTTTAAAAGAAAATCGGCCGTTCACATCACTGGAGGCTCCTTCATAGGTCCCTTCAAGAAAAACATTGGCCCCCGGAACCGGTTGTCCCGATTTATCGCTAATGGTTCCCTTGATCACCTGTGCAAAGGAACCCAGGTTGAGGATGAAAAGAAATACAATCAGGTTTAAAGCTTTCATAGCGGTTGATTTTGAGGCAAAGATGCACCGCCATATCTTCTGAGGGAAATTAATCCTGATGAATTGTAGATGCTGGTGGATAAACGGGGAATCTGTTTAAGTGATTATGATAATTCAAAATTCAAAATTCGATAAGGTTATCGCACAAGATTAAGAAAATTGATAAAGATCGTAATCCCTACTCTCCAATACCACCAACTTGTCTGTCAACACTCAGGCATCGGAACGTTCTGTCGCTGAAAAGTTTTGCTTCCCTTTCGTACTTTAATTGTGTATATTTGTGTGGCAACCAATTTTTTATAGCATATGAAAACAATTACCATATCATTGCTTATGCTGATTACCTTTTCGGGAGGATTATCAGCACAAATCGGGGATAAACAGATGAAAAGTGAGAATTCCATTCTTGGTGCATGGGTTAACCTGGAATACGGTTATCGTATGACGCTCAAATTTAACGCAGGAGGAAGCTGTCTCATCGACGGCGATCAATACACCTATAAGCAATCGGGTGATAAACTGGAGGTAACAGACCCGCAAGGTTATGAAACCACCGTTTATACGTATTCTCTGCAATCCGGAAAATTGATGCTTAGCGGCGGAGATCTGATGAAACCGATCGGGTTTAGCCGGGAAGGTGCTGCCGTTAATGACGGAACTGGAAAGGCAGGATATTCCAGTATGTATTCAAACCAAGCTCGTACCCAGCCAGCAACAATAAAAGGTGTGATTGATCCATCGTTGGTGGGTAAATGGTATTATTACAGCGGCAGCTCGTCTTCTTATGGTGCATCCAGTTCCGAACGCGTTATCGAAATATTTGCTGACGGAACGTACACATACTCTTATGAAGGCAGTGTTAATGCTACTACATATGATCAATACGGCAATGATGACATGTATGGAGGCTCGGTTTCACAAAACAGCGACCGCGGTACCTGGCGACTGGAAGGCAACCTTTTACATGTTAATTCGCAGGTTGAGGGAAACCAGACCTACCGCCTCGAAAAGCGAAATAATCAAAACAATGAACCCATGATAATCATTGATGGTGAGCCGTACGTAACGTATTATAAAAGACCTCCGTGGTAGGAATAACGGAGTTTTTTGAATGACTATCTGATTCAAATTTGTATTCCTTATGCTATCCTACCCCATTTTTGCCAATTGTGGTCTGCCAACGCTCTATCTAAGCCTACCCAACTTCTCTTTGAGCCGGTTGGCAGCTTCGGTGATCTCCTCAACCGAGGCGGCATAGGAAAGTCTTACACACTCAGGACTGCCAAACGCTGAGCCGGGTACGATGGCCACATGAGCTTTTTCCAGTACATATTCAGCCAGATCGAAACTGTCGTTGATGGTGGTTTCCCCATCGCTTTTACCAAAATAGTGACTAATATCGGGAAAGAGGTAAAAAGCGCCCTTGGGGACGTTTACTTTCATGCCGGGGATTTCTTTCAGTAGTTTGATCAACACATCCCGGCGCTCGAGAAAGGCATTACGCATTTGCTTCATATCTTCCGACTTATCCGGGTCTTGTGAAACTGCTGCCAGGGCTGCCTGCTGCGCAATGGTGTTGGCGCCTGAAGTGACCTGCCCCTGAAGTTTATCACAGGCCTTTGCAATAGCTTCGGGTGCAGCGATATAACCCAAGCGCCAGCCGGTCATGGCAAAGCCTTTGGAAACGCCATTAACAATAATTACCTGGTCTTTTATAGGATAAAACTGGGCAATGCTTTCATGTTTAGCTTCAAAGTTAATATGTTCATAAATCTCATCGGAGATTACGAAAACATCTTTATGACGGGCAAATACGTCGGCCAGCGCTTTCAATTCATCCTTAGTATAAACTGAACCACTCGGGTTGCAGGGGCTGCTAAAGATAAAAAGCTTTGTTTTATTTGTGATGGCTTTTTCAAGCTGTGCGGGGGTTATTTTGTAGTCACTTTCGATGGATGTTGGTAAAAATACGGCTTTACCTTCAGCCAGTTTAATGATCTCCCGATAAGATACCCAATAGGGAACCGGAACCACCACTTCATCACCGGGGTTGACCAGGCTTAATACTACATTGGCTAGAGCTTGCTTGGCGCCGGTAGAAACAACCACCTGTGAGCAATCATAATCAAGACCATTGTCGCGTTTGAATTTATCGGCAATGGCCTCCCTGAGTTCTTTGAATCCAGCTACCGGTGGGTAAAAGGTAAAGTTGTCATCAATTGCTTTTTTAGCAGCTTCTTTAATGTAATTGGGCGTAAAGAAATCGGGTTGCCCGATGCTCATATTGATCACTTTATGACCCTGAGCTTGGAGTTCCCTGCTTTTGCGCGTCATGGCGAGGGTTTCGGATTCCGAGAGTTTGCTTAGTCTGTCGGCCAGGATGTCGGTTAAAATCACAGTTATTAGTTTTAGTGGTTAAAGCGAACAAATTTAGTAATTTTAACCGCGCAGAATGAAAATAAATTTTATTGTTAATTACTGATATTTGTCAGACAAATTCTTAAAAATGGGCTTATGAATGAATTACCGGAGATCCTGAAATATATATTACCCTCGCTGGTTATGCTGGCTACCGTGTATTTGATGATGCGGATGTTTTTTACCAGGGAAAAGGAAAAATGTAATGAAGTAATTCAAACAAAAGTTAAGGAGACCACTATTCCCATACGTTTGCAAGCATTCGAACGCATAATTTTAATGCTCGAACGTATCTCACCCAATAACCTGCTCATTCGCCTTACCGAGCAGGGCATGACTTCTTATCAGCTCCAGCAGAAGTTGATCTCAACCATACGGGATGAATTTAATCATAACCTTTCGCAACAGCTTTACGTTTCGACCGAAAGTTGGGAGCAGGTGAAACAGGCCAGGGAAGAGATGGTAAAACTCGTAAATACCGCAGCTACTGAAGTAAACGATGATGCCGATGCCAATGAACTGGCCCGCAAGATTTTTGAAAAACAGATGCAGTTAAGACCACATCCTGTTGATCGGGCGTTGGAGCTAGTTAAACGGGAGGTGCGCCAATTATTTTGATATGAAGCGGTTTAGGATAACATTGCTTATGATCCCCCTTTTATTTGGCTTGAATAGTTGCAGTGTCAATAATGACATGATAGAGGCTTTTTTCGAGCTTAGCATGCCCGAGAAATGGTGGACCATTACCCATCCGTTTCAGGCTCCATATGCCTGGGAATTAACCAACAAAACAAGAGAGGTGACTAATGAGCTCAAAGGTCATCCTCCTTTTGGCCATAGTACTGAAGCCGGACAGCTGAATGCCTTTAAGCATGCCTATTGGATGGCGTTGCTGTCGTCAAGCATCGGAAAGGAAGCTGCGATAAAACTGGGTAAAGCGCATGAAAAAGGTGATTTGAAAGCAAAAGGACTGAAACCGGATAATACTTCTGACCCTGATTTCCAGATGGATACATGGAATAATGAAGTGGGCATTAACATTGGGACCTCATTTGCAGGAAACAAACGGGAGGTATTAAAGGAAAAAGTTTTGGATGCTCTATGTGCCGGAAAACTAAAATATTTAACGAAGATGGATAAAGGTACGACAAAGGCTGACTCAACCTGCTTTGTTAAGCATGCCGGCGACTCCGCTTTATACCTCCTTCCTACCCATTGCCCATAAAAAACCTGAAGCCACAACAGCCAGTGCCTGATCATACAGTCCGAGTGTGTTTAGCGGGGCCTCGTAAGTGGCCAGGGTATTCTGGCCGGATTCATCCCTTATCTCTAGCACATAATCGGCTGTTGGATGCTCTGGGTACCCCTGAAATCCCCGTACGGCATATCATCTACAATGGTACCTGCACCTACACCGGTTTCAACATTCATCCCGAAAAAAGCCAGCGCGATCAAAATCAAAATGGTAATGCGAATTGTTTTCATTATTTAAATACGTTACAATGAATGAGATAAAACGAATACAGCAGTTACCTATTGACATTGATGAAGCCTGGGAATTTTTTTCGAACCCGCGCAATCTGCAGGCTATAACCCCCAACGATATGGGCTTTGTTATCAAATCCGATTTGCCAGATCATATGTATCCCGGCCTGATTATCAGGTACAAGGTGCGGCCACTTTTCGGTATTCCACTTACATGGGTAACGGAAATCACGCATGTTGAAGACCCCTTTTATTTTGTCGATAATCAACTGTCCGGTCCTTTTAAATTATGGCATCACAAGCATTTTTTCAGGGAAATTGATGGCGGGACAGAAATGACCGATTTGGTTCATTTTTCAAGCCCCCTCGGTGTTATAGGCAAGATAGCTGATGAAGTGATGGTGAAGAAGCGGGTGAATCAAATTTTTACTTACCGCAACCAGGTGCTTCAAAATAAGTTCGGTTCCATTTAACAGACAAACTATTTTCTTATTTTAGTGAGATAAAAGATAAGGCCATGAAGCGCAAAATTCTCAGGCTTATTCTGGGCGATCAGCTTAACGTGCAACACTCTTGGTTTAGCTCGGTCGATAGCAATGTTACCTATTTGATGATGGAAGTGCGTTCGGAAACCGAGTACGTTAAGCATCACATTCAAAAGGTCATTGCCGTTTTTACCGCTATGCGGGAGTTTGCTTTTCAGTTGCAGGAAGCCGGACACCGGGTGCATTACATCCATTTTGATGACCCCGGTAATACCCATGATTTTTCCGGAAATGTTTCTCGCATTCTAAAACAGGAGAACCATGACCTGCTCGAATATCAAATGCCGGATGAATACCGTCTTGATCAGGAAATGATCAAACTGGCAGCAAGCCTTGAGATCCCGGTTCAGGCTAAAGATACGGAACATTTTTACACTTCCCGCTATGAGCTGAGTGCGTTTTTTAACGGTAAAAATTTCCTGCTGGAATCGTTTTACCGCCATATGCGCCGGAAGCACAACATTCTTATGGAGGATGATAAACCGCTTGGGGGCAAATGGAATTATGATGTGGCTAACCGTAAAAAACTTCCACCTAATCCGCGGGTGGTTAAGCCACTTGTTTTTAACCATGATCACCGCGAAATTTATGAGATGATCCTTAGTCAGGGAATCAAATGTTTTGGAGAACCACATGCAGAAGCTTTTCCGTGGCCTTTAAACAGGGAGGAAAGCCTGGAAGTACTCAGGTTTTTTGTGAAGCAATGCCTGCCCAATTTTGGGAAGTACCAGGATGCCATGCATACCGATTACTGGAGCATCTATCATTCGCGCTTATCGTTTTCATTAAATACCAAGATGCTGTCGCCTGCCGAGGTGGTTGAAGCCGCTATTGAGGCATACGATCAAAATGCAGCGATCAGCATTGAACAGGTTGAGGGATTTATAAGGCAGATCATTGGATGGCGGGAGTTTATGCGTGGTGTATACTGGGATCAGATGCCCGATTATGAAAACCGAAACTTTTTTGATCATCAGAATCCATTGCCCGATTTCTTTTGGACGGGTAATACTAAAATGAATTGTTTGCATCATGCCATTGGTCAGTCGCTCGATAAGGCTTATGCACATCACATTCAACGATTAATGGTGACCGGTAATTTTGCTTTGCTGGCAGGGATTCACCCCGATGAGGTCGATCAGTGGTACCTGGGAATTTACATAGATGCTTTTCATTGGGTGGAGCTCACAAATACCCGCGGGATGAGTCAGTTTGCCGATGCAGGAATGATCGCCACCAAACCTTACATAAGCTCAGCGAATTACATTGATAAGATGAGCAATTATTGTAAAAGTTGCCATTACCATAAAAAACAGCGAGTGGGAGAAAAGGCCTGCCCGTTCAATTCATTATACTGGAATTTTTTGGAAAGCCATCGTATAAAGCTCCAGGAAAACCCGCGTATGAAAATGATGTATCGTGCCTGGCATAATATGACCCCTGAGCAGAAAGAAGCCATCCTTATGCAAGCCCGGGAATATTTAAAACACCCGGAGCAGCTTTAAAGCAAAATCATTTCTGAAATATGGTTGATTTCAACTTATAGGCTACTTTTGCGGGCTGATGGAAAAATCCTTTGAAGGCAAGATGAATGATGAATAATCGACGAAATGTAATAGCCGGGGCCATAGCCATTTGTATTTCAGCCACACTGTGGGGTTTCGATGGAATAGTGTTAACCCCGCGTTTATACAATCTCGATATTGGCTATGTGGTTTTCATGTTACACCTGATCCCTTTTTTCCTGATGAATATTTTTCTGCACAGGGAATACCGGGAGATGAAGCATTTTACACAGGCTGATTACCTGGGCCTATTCCTGGTGGCGCTTTTTGGAGGTGCTTTGGGAACCCTGGCTATTGTCAAGGCATTGTTTCTCCTTAATTTTCAAAAGTTAACCATAGTTGTATTGTTGCAAAAGCTGCAGCCGGTTTTTGCCATTTTATTGGCTGTAATTATTTTAAAGGAAAAACTGCGAAAACGATTTATCTTGTGGGCAAGCATTGCCATAGTAGCCAGCTATTTTGTAACCTTCGGTTTTAAAACCCCCAACCTGGGCAACGGGGCCAATACGGTTTATGCCTCATTATTTGCCCTGCTGGCGGCTTTCTCCTTTGGAAGCGCTACTGTCCTGGGTAAAAAGGTGCTGCATAATATTCATTTTACTACTGCCACTTTTTACCGTTATGGATTTACCACCCTTATCATGCTGGTTTATGTGTTATTAACCGGTAAGATACAGCAAATGAATGTAACCACCGGTTTCAACTGGCTTATATTCATTATCATTGGGCTTACCACGGGATCGGGGGCGATATTTCTGTATTATTACGGCTTGAAAAAAGTGAAAGCTATTGTGGCCACCATATGCGAATTATGTTTCCCCTTATCAGCTATTTTGTTCGATTATATTTTTAACAATACTCAACTTACCATAACCCAATGGATCAGTGCGGCGGTGTTAATATATGCCATCGTTAATCTGAATCTGCCTTCGCGCCAAAAGGAACGTGAATAAATTTAAGACAACAATGTTGTGTTAAAAATTTGTGAATGATAGGATATTTCCGATTGTGTTACTACCTTTACCTCTGGGATTGTTTGAAAAATAGCCTAATGAGCATTTAAATGTTTAACTACTGCAATGAAAATAAAGGATAAAAATCAGGGAAATAAGCTTGTAAGTTGGTCACCTCTGATGATAGCTGCTATATACTTTGGATTTAGCTTTTTGTGGATATTCTTTTCCGATCGGCTTGTCGAAAGCATGTATGCCGATGCTCATACCATTACTCAATTGCAAACCTATAAGGGCATTCTGTTTATATTTATTTCAACGTTGATCATTTTCCTGTTGGTTCATAAAGAGATCAAGCGCAAAAACAAGGTTATACAGTTTCTTTACCAAAGTGATCAGCGTTATCATAAACTGACCAACAGCTTACCCGATACCAACGTGTATCTATACAACCGGCAGCTTGAATCGCTGCTGCCCGCTGTTTCCGACAAACCTTCCCTTGAAAATTTCATCGAATGGAAGCCCGGTAAATCTATTGCAGATATTTTCGGTGAATCGGAAAGGGAGGCCATGTTAAGTATAACCTCGGAGGTGTTTCTCGGTAAAGAATCCAAGGGTGTTTTCAATCTGGGGAAAAACTATTTCGAAGTTCGTTGTTCTCCGCTTCCCGATGCGGATGGAGATATTAACACAGGTATTGCTGTAATTATTGATATTACGGCCCATAAGAAAGCCGAGATAGAGCTGAAAGACCGTAATTTGTTTATTGAATCTATTATGGATAGTGTGCCTGTAGGATTTGCAGTGCGATACAACAAGGATACGAACTTTTCCTATTTGAATAAGCAATTCCAACTCATTCATAACTGGCCCGAAGAAATGCTTTGGGACCTTCGGGCATATACCGATCATGTGATCATTGATCCCCGGATACGGAATGAAATCTTGCAGGCATTGTTTAGCGACGATATGCCTGATCAATATCGTGAATGGAACCAGGTTGAAATTGCCCAACAAAATGGGCAACGCAGCATTGTTTATATTCGCATCATCTTATTGCCGGCCCAGGATTTTCTCATTTTCACCGTGCAGGATATAACCGAGTTGAAACAAACTGAAATAGAATTAGAAGAGGCCAAGAGAGGCGCAGAGGAAGCTGATAAACTAAAAACCGCCTTTTTGGCTAATATGTCTCATGAAATTAGAACTCCGCTAAATTCATTAATCGGATTTACTGAAATATTGGCAAGTGGTGATTTTCCACCCCAAAAACGTGAAAAATTTGTAAACACTATCTCGCAGAGTGGAAATTACCTGACAAAGATCATTGAGGATATGATTAAAATGGCCAAAATTGATAGTGGTCAGTTTAAAATCAAAGAGGAAACATTCAACCTGAACCAGTTACTAAGAAATATATTTAAATGGTTTGAGAGAAATGTGGACTTCGATCATGAAAAGATTACCCCTGAATACCGGGTGGATCTGGAGGAAAGGGATAGCAACGTATTGATCGATCCGGTACACGTAAGGGAGATTTTTGAGCATTTGCTTAGCAATGCGGCAAAATACACCAGTGAAGGAACCATAGCATTTGGTTATTCCATACAAGGTGATAAAATCCAGTTTGAGGTAAAAGATACCGGTGTTGGTATCAATAAGGATGAGCACGAAATTATTTTCGACCGTTTCAACCAGATCAAACGGGCTAACCCTGAGAATTATGCAGGAACCGGCCTTGGGCTTACCATTTGTAAGCATATCATCGAATTGATGGAGGGCAATATTTGGGTGGAATCAGAAAAAGGTAAAGGGTCTTCGTTTTATTTCACTGTTCCTTATAAGCCTTTTTCAAAAGGTCATGCATAGAGCCTTAGTCCTTAATCTTATTCAAAACCTCAAGGGCTTCATTTATGTGGCCGTTAATATTGAACTGCGAATTGAACATATGCATCACCGTTCCGGATTTATCCACCACATAAGTAACCCTTCCGGGTAAAAGCCCAAGAAAATTCCTTGGGACATTGAACTTTTCGCGCACCTTACCTTCATTGTCACTTAAGAGGACAAACGGCAGTTTATGATGCTGGGCAAAGTTCTTATGGGAATCCACCGGATCGGAACTGATGCCGATTACCTCAGCACCGGCCTCCTGAAAAGCCTCGTAACTGTCTCTAAATGAGCAGGCTTCTTTGGTGCAGCCAGCCGTCTCATCTTTCGGGTAAAAATAGATAATGAGGTTTTTCTGCCCGATCAGGCTGTCGATGGAGATCATTTTCCCATTTTGATCTGGTAAGGTAAACGATGGGATTTTGGTTCCCTCTTTAACTTTTTGCTCTGATGTCTTGTTTGTCATGGTCCAGGAAATTAATGTTATCGCTCCTACAATGATTGTTAATAATAAATAATGGATCTTTCGCATATGTTGCTAAGGTTGTTAAATATGCCTTTGCTGAAATATTGAGGTTGTATCTGAAAAAAACAGGAGTAATGTGTGCGTTTTGTCATGTCGTCCTGCTTTGAGATTTCCTTGCATTGAATCCCTCATCCTCGCATCGCACATTACTCCTGATAAATCCAGTTATATACCGGCTTCTAACCCCTTGTGATCTAGTCCTGAGAATGTTATTCCCAATTTGGGAAATTCCCCGGTTCAGCTTCTGAAGTCTGAGAGCTCATCCATTAATTTCTTCCGGGTGAAGAAAATCCGGCTTTTAACTGTACCAATTGACAGTTCAAGCTTCTCAGCTATTTCCTTGTACTTGTATCCGGCTGTATGCATCTCGAAAGGCTTCCTTTGACCTTCATCCAACTTTTTAATACCGGTTTTGATTTCCTTGGTCGAATATTCCATATCGGGTGAACCAAGGTCATTTTTACGCGGTGTATTGATGTAATAAAGATCTTTGGTGTTATCCACAATGGTATTAGCCTTTTTGTTCCTTCTATAGTTATTAATAAAAGTATTCTTCATTATGGTGAAGGTCCAGGCCTTCAAATTGGTATCCTCAACAAATTTGTCCCTATTGGTCAAAGCCTTCAGATAAGTGTCCTGAAGCAAATCCTTCGCTTCTTCCCGGTCTGATGTTAGGGTATTGGCAAAATATTCAAGATTATCCTGCAAGCTGATCAATCGATGATTAAATTCAAGTGCTGTCATGGTTATCTAATTTTAGTTTGCTCTCTTTGTTTATCTATTCAATGTTTAACAAACATCATGCAAATTTAAACACCAAACATGCATAAATCAACATATATTTATTAAAAATTTGTTAAACATATTGTTTGCACAACAAATTGTATTGATTTTTAATTTCTTATAATTATTTAGACTCAATTAAAAATGACTAAAGTTATATATATAAAAAATTAACATATTTTTTATTTTTTAATCACCGGTTTTATTTTGGGAATCGGTTGCATTAGAATGAGACAATAAGAATTCCTTTTTGGTTAAAAATACTCTTAATCTTGTGTGATTTTCCCCGAACATTCCGAATTCTTTTGCTCATCACTATTATGGTTAATGTCTATCTTGTAATGGTTTCAAAATCCGAACCATTATTTAAACCGGGAGGATGAAAAATTGTCAACAAACTGGGTAATCTTTCCCCAATCAGGAAGATATAATCGTGAAATAAGCTTTAACTAATTCGGTGCGGTGGATTTTTGGTTTCCCAAATTGAAATATTGCCGGTGCGATTGTTCTATGCTTACGTTAAATTCAAATCCCAGTAAGATAATATTGGCATTGAATAAAATATAAAGCATCAGTACGATAATGGTTCCTATGGAACCGTACAAGGCATTGAAGCGGGAGAAATTGTTGACGTAAAAATTGAAACCCACCGATGTGACAAGGGTTAGCAGGGTTGCCAAAATTGCACCTGCTGTAATGTAGCGAATAGAAGTTTTGTGGGCAGGGGCAAAGTAATATAATACTGAATAGGCAAAGAAAAACATCAAAACGATAATGACCCATTTCACCAAAAGGATGATATTGATCATCGTATTATTTTCTACTACGTTATATTTAACCAATATATTCAATACTACCGGCCCGAGGGTGATTAGTGCTATGGCCGTGATGATGATAAAGGATAAAATGAACACCAGTGCTAGTGAGATAAAATATTGTTTAAAAACCGAACGCGAACCAATGTCATGATAAGATTTGTTAAAGGCTGCTATTACGTTGTTAATGCCGATAGTGGCAAAATAAAGTGCCAAAATGAAACTGATGGAAAGGAGCCCGCCGCGGGGACGCTTTACAATGTCGATGATAGTGGATTCCACCATTTCATAAGCGCGTTCGGGAATAATCCGTTGCAGGGTTTCCAGTAATGTATCCTGGAAATCGCTGATGGGAACATAAGGGATAAGCGTAAAGAAAACGATAATTGAGGGGAAAATAGCCAACAAAAAATGAAATGAAATACTCGATGCTCGGGTAATGATTTGTCCCCGGTGGATAGCTTGAAAGAAGTTTTTCAATATAAGGGCCAGCGGCAAATGCCTGATCCCCGGCATCCGCTTGTGATGACTAAGTTCACGCAGCCTTTGATAGGTTGCCGATTCCGTAATTCGTGATTTTAGCTTATCAATAAGGTTACTCATAGTATCTATGAAGTTTCCCCGCCTATCTATGATAAAGAATGGTGCCGATGGCTATGAAACAGCCTTCAAACTCATATCAAGGCTTTTGATCTGATGGGTAAGTGCACCAACGGATATGTAATCAACACCGCATTCGGCATATTTTCGAATATTTCGCAGGCTTACTCCACCCGATGCTTCGGTTTGGTATTTTTTTCCGATAATGCTAACAGCTTTCTTCAGGTTATCATAGCTGAAATTGTCGAGCATGATGCGGTCCACACCACCCAGGCTTATAACTTCGCGCACCTCATCCAGGTTACGGGCTTCAATTTCCACAAACAGCTTTTTATGGTGCTTTTGCATGTATTCCTGCACAGCCTTGATGGCCTGTTCAATGCCGCCGGCAAAATCAACATGATTGTCTTTTATCATGATCATATCAAAAAGGCCAAAACGGTGATTTTCACCCCCACCAATACGTACCGCTTTTTTTTCAAAGGGTCTGAAATTGGGAGTGGTTTTGCGGGTGTCGAGAATTTTAGTGTCCAGACCTTCTAGCTGATCGACCATCTGCCGGGTTGCGGTTGCGATGCCACTCATGCGTTGCATAAAATTAAGGGCAAGCCGCTCACCCGAAAGTATCGAAACAACTTTCCCCGTTATGGTAAAGGCAATATCACCTTTTTTTACGGTGTCGCCGTCTTTTTTTTCCTCCTCAATGGTCAGTCCCCGGTCTATTTGATGAAAAACCTTTTTAGCCGCATCAACGCCGGCCAGTATGCCGTTTTGTTTTATGATCAACTGGGCTTTACCCGTTTTTTCTTCCTGGATTGTTGCCAATGAGGTATGATCACCATCGCCAATATCTTCTTCCAGTGCTTTGCAAATAATGTCCTTCTCTGTCATAATTCTCGTTACTCCTTTTCAAACTTGATTTGCTGTATTCGATGTTTCCCTTCCTTTTGTACAATAAGTAAATAGGTGCGAAAACTGTTTTTTTCCGATTTATAGGTACCTATGCAGTAAATGGAGCCGTCGTTGGAATTACCCCTATGATTTACATTAAAGGCTTTGGGCTTTTCATGGTTGAAGAAATCCTTCATAATCATTTCGGCCTGCGTCTTGCTATAGGTGTTTTCATTATCCGGAAGGGTTATGTCTACAGTAGAGGTGAAATATTCGGCGAGTTGTTTATGATCGCCTTTCCTGATAAGCTGGTATATCTCTTGTTCAACCTTGGCTTGGCTATAGGAGTCAAGAGCGAATACCAGCGTAAGGAATATGATCAAACTCAAGCATTTTTGCGCTTTCATGGTTACATATTTTTGCGTAATTGACCAAAAATTAAACCATTTACTACCTTTGGGCAGTATGATGGATACAACAAATTTACGATTTTACGCCGACTAAATTGTTTTGTTTATGAAGCTTATTTTGATTTTAGTGGGAAAAACCGATAAAGGCTTTGTGAAAGAGGGATTTGAACTATACCGGAAAAGGCTGGAGCGCTATCTTCCCTTGGAGGTTGTTGAAATTCCCACAGTGAAACAAGCAGGAAAACTCCCCCCCGAAGAACTGAAAAAGAAAGAGGGCGAGGAGATCTTAAAGCGGATACCGGACTCTTCATATACCGTATTGCTGGATGAGAGAGGGAAACACTACACATCGGTTGAAGTTGCCCGGTGGATACAGCAAAAAATGAATACCGGCATTAAAAACCTGGTATTTATCGTGGGTGGCGCCTATGGTTTTTCGGAAGCGCTTTATGCTAAAGCCGATATGAAGCTGGCTCTATCACCCATGACCTTTTCCCATCAGGTGATCCGGGTCATAGTTGGCGAACAGCTTTACAGGGCTTTTACCATTATTTATAACGAACCTTATCATAATGCATAAATTTGCAGGCTTAAATATTAAGGATGATGAAAAAACTGGTATTTGCTACAAACAATGTACATAAGCTTGCTGAGATACGGGATGTGGTTTCGGGACAGTATGAGGTTCTGGGATTGCAGGATATTGGATGTAATGAAGATATCCCCGAACCCTATGAAACCCTTGAAGAGAATGCATATGCTAAATCTTCATATATTGCTGAAAATTATGGTATCGACTGCTTTGCCGATGATACGGGGCTGGAGATTGAAGCCTTGAACGGTAAGCCCGGTGTTTATTCGGCCCGCTATGCCGGGGAACATAAAAGCTTTGATGACAATATGAATAAGGTACTTGCCGAACTGGAGGGTGAAGAAAACCGGCGCGCATGTTTCCGGTCGGTCATTTCCCTTATCATGAATGGAGAAGAAAAGCAATTCGAAGGCGTGGTTTGGGGTACTATGCTAAAAGAGAAGCGGGGAACACAGGGCTTTGGTTATGACCCTATTTTTCAGCCCGATGGTTATGCGCAAAGTTTTGCCGAAATGCCGCTGGATGAAAAAAATAAAATAAGCCACCGCGCAAAGGCTGTGGGCAAGCTGATAGCATATTTAACGGAATGAGCCTATCATGCTATGAGTTGAGTCTAAAAAGCCTTCAAACTGCTGATTTTTACCATTTTTACCCCTAACCCCTAAAGGGGAACTGCTAAAAATCAGTAGTTTGAAAAAGTCCCCTTTAGGGGATTTAGGGGCTATAAGGCTTTTTAGATTGTACTCAATAATAGAATTTAGAATTAAGCATTGGTGTGAGATGCTAAGCCTTGCCAACAGCTGCATTTCACTCCTATCGCCCCCTAAGCGCCTCTTCCAGCATAATGGTGAACAGCTCCTGCTCGGAAATATCCATGGCCCTGGCTTGCTGTGGCACTATGCTGGCTTCGGATAGGCCCGGAATGGTATTGGCTTCAAGGAAGTAAAAATCGTTAGTGCCATCGTCCAGCTTTTCTTGGGTGATTATATAATCGAAGCGCACTACACCCCGGCAACCCAGTTTTTTATAAAGCAATGACGAAAGTTGTTTACACTTGATGGAATTGGCCTCCGAAATTCTTGCAGGTGTAATTTCATCGGCTTTACCGGCTGTGTATTTGGCTTCATAATCGAAAAATTCATTCTTGCTGACAATTTCGGTTAGCGGCATTACCGTGAGACGGTTACGGTGTTCAAAAACCCCACAAGTAACTTCGGTGCCGGCAATAAATTCTTCAATAAGCACTTCATCATCCTCGGCAAAGGCAAGATCGATGGCGGCAGCTAAAGCCTCTTTTTCTTTAACTTTGGTTATGCCAACACTGGAGCCACCTTCATTAGGTTTTACAAAACACGGTAACCCGATTTCGGCGATGATCTTATCGATATCCATTATGCTTTTGGTGTTGAGAAAAACCTGTTTGGCCATTTGAATCCCCCAGTAGGATACCACTTTATGGGTAAAGTATTTATTAAAAGTTACCACCGATGTTGCCTGGTTGCAACAGGTATAGGGAATGCCCATTATATCGAAATAGCCCTGTAGCTTTCCATCTTCTCCCGGTGTTCCGTGAATAGCCAGGAAAACAGCATCAAAGGTGATCTTTTTTCCTTCGATGAAAAGGGAGAAATCATCTTTATTAACCGGTATCTCTTCATTTGAGGGACTGTTATAAATCCATTTCGTGCCGGTCATAACGATCATATACACATCATAATCATCTTTATTCACATGCTTTTGAATCACGTGGGCGCTGTTCAGCGAAACTTCTATTTCACCTGAATCCCCTCCGGTTACCAATGCTATTGTTTTCTTCATAGTTTCTTCATTTCAGCTTGATGAGTTACCCCTTTCACCGTGCTACAAATTTGTATATTTGCTCTCACAAAAAACAATAAAAAACAGCATACAAAGTTATTTAAAAAATTTCCCGCATCGGGCAAAGCGCTGTTGATAGCCTGTTGCAAAAGCGTAAAATTACAAAAAATGAGCTTAAGACGCTTTCTTGTCAGTAAAACCTTTTTCAAGCACCTTGGAATCGCTATCGCTATCACAGTGGTGATCGTCCTTGCCGTTTTTAAATTTCTCAATATTTATACCCTGCACGGTGACTCGATGACCTTACCCGATTTTTCGGGGCTAACCAAACAGGAACTCAATAAATACGATCTTACGGATAAGTTTGAATTTGTGGTAATCGATTCAGTATATGATGCCGATAAGCGGAAAGGAAGCATTATAAGCCAGGATCCTTTGGCCAATTCAAGAGTAAAGCCGGGAAGGAAGATATACCTTACCGTGGTTGCTCGCATGCCCGAACAGGTGACCATGCCCGACCTGGTTGACCTTACATTACGGCAGGCGGTATCGCAGCTTGAAACCTATGGACTTAAGGTAGGTAAAATGGAATATGTTGCGGATATTGCCCGAAATGCTGTACTGCAACAAACCTATCAAGGCGAAGTTATTAAGCCGGGGACCAAGATTGAAAAGGGATCGAAGATCAACCTTGTAATCGGCAAGGGAATGCGCGATACCGATGTATCATTGCCTTTCCTGGTTGGGCAAAAACCCGAAAAGGCTATCAAGCATATTTATAAATCATCACTGAATGTAGGGACACAGATCTATGAAAATGTGCAGGACACTTCTTTTGCCCGGGTGTATCGTACACGACCTGGCTGGTCCGAAGGCAAGGAAGTGGAAATGGGCACTTATGTGGATATTTGGTATCGCTCGGGATTACTGATCGATTTCGATTCATTAATCAATACCATGCGCGCCGATACCTTACAAAAAGACTCGTTTGTGCAGGATAGCATTCCTGCTGATACCCTTAAAGAATCCGAAACCGAAGAACCGATTTTTTAAATGAAGAAGCTTAGCATCCTCATATCCGTTATTATCTTTCCCGGCCTGTTAATGGCACAGGAGGTTTTACAAGGCATCAGCCTCGATTCGAGGCTTGCCGAAAAAGCTTCACAACGGGCTGAACTTAAGCGGGCAGAACAAGAAGAAGCCATTATGCTGCCTTTTTTCGATGATTTCGACCAGGAAGAGATCACCCCTTCACCTGATCGTTGGACCGATGCTGAGGTTTTGGTGAATAAACAATACCAATATTTTCCGGTGAATAAAGGCGTTGCCACCCTCGATGTGCTCAATGATTCCGGCTATATTCACCAGGATGCCAGTTTTTTTTCGTTCGAAGCCGATGAACTGACCTCAAGGCCTATACGCCTCGACTCGGTATTTGAGCCCCAAAAAAGGGCGATCACTAAAGCCGATTCCATTTACCTGAGCTTTTATTTTCAACCCGGCGGAAGAGGGAATCAACCCGAGCCGGCTGATTCTCTGGTGTTGGAGTTTCTTTCCATCGATGAAACCGATACCACTTATATTCCGCCCGATACGGTGATCAATGGTAATGACACTACTGTCAATCCGGCCGACACCATCATTAATGAGGCCTGGCGCTGGGCATGGAGTTCACCGGGTATGAGCATGGACAGCATACATGCCAAAACAGGGCGGTATTTTCAGCAGGTAATGGTTCCCATTACCGACAGCACCCATTTTTATAAGAACGGTTTTCGCTTCCGGTTTAAAAATTATGCCACTCTTGCCAACAATACCCTACCCAACTGGCAAAGCAACGTAGACCACTGGAATATCGATTTTGTTCATCTCGATATCGAAAGATCCATGGGCGATACGGTGTATAAAGATATTTCATTTGTGAACCGGGCGCCCAGCATGCTCGAGAACCTCTACAGCATGCCCTATCATCAATATAAATTTGATTATGTGAATCCGCTTAACGATACGCTCGATATTTTTATCACCAACCTGGATACCACTGCGTACAACGGACAATACTACTACAAGGTCTTTAACAATGGTAACACGGTTCATACGAACGACGGCGGGAATTTTACCATCGCTCCCTTCGATCAGTCGGGATATGTGTCGCACCAGCCTTTTGCCCATCCTTTGGTGAACTTTATTTTTCCGGTGAGCAACCTCGATAGTGCCACCTTTACCATACAACATGTGGTTAAAAGCGACTCTACCCTGGGCGGTGTTGTTCTGGGCGATACCATGACCTATGATCAAACCTTCAGTAACTATTATGCCTATGATGACGGTACACCGGAGGCGGGCTATGGCCTTACACCGGCCGGATCGCAATTGGCCTATCAGTTTAAGGTGAAAGGTCCCGATACCCTCAGGGCGATACAAATTGCCTTTAACCGGACCCGGAATGAGGCTAATAAAGATTACTTTATTCTTAAGGTATGGAACAGTGTTCGAGGTATGCCGGGCGATGTAATTTATGCCAGGGAAGGACAGCAAGTTGAATATGGAGAAGGCTTCGGCGGATTTCATACGTATTATATCGATGATAAGGTGGTTTCCCTGCGAAAGGATGAAACCTTTTTTATTGGAATGGAGCAGGTTTCGAACGATAACCTGAACATTGGCTACGATCGGTCGAATGATGTTGGCGACAAGGTCTTTTATAATACCACGGGCCAATGGAATTCTTCTATATACTCGGGTGCCATAATGATGAGGCCGGTTCTTGGCAAGCAGCTGGTAAAATATGATTTACCTCAAAAGAATGAACCCACCGGCTCAATCAAGTTATATCCAAACCCTCTGAAGTCAGGTACACTTTATGTTGATCTTCCCGAAGATTTTGATCCGGAGAATAAGCACAGGCTTGGCATGCAGATTTTCGATACCTACGGGCGACCGGTATATCAGGGTGATTTTCATCATGAATTAAATATGGAGCGCCATAAAGAGGGAATTTACGTTGTAAGGGTTGTTGATCCGGTTACCGGTAAAAAATACACCCAAAAGCTCATCATTATGCAGTAAATCCTTTTACAGGAAGGAATTTTATGACTCAAGAAGAAAATTACCAAGACAAGCAGGAAGAAAATAACGACTTTTATGAACATCACCGTATTTCTGTTGACCCGGGTCAGCAGCCGCTTCGCATCGATAAGTTCCTGATGCATCGCATCGAAAATGCCACCCGTAATAAAATCCAACTGGCGATCAAAGCCGGCAATGTATTGGTGAATGAAACCGAGGTGAAACCCAACTATAAGGTCAAGCCCGATGATGTTATTACAGTGGTGCTTTCATATCCGCCCCGCGAAATTGAAGTGGTTGCCGAAGATATTCCCTTAAATATTGTTTATGAAGATGATGATGTGCTGATTGTGAATAAGAAGGCCGGTATGGTGGTGCATCCGGCTTATGCAAATTACACGGGGACGTTGGTGAATGCCCTTGCTTTTTATCTTCAAAATAAAGCTGAAAAGCCCCAGGAGGATGGGCCTTTTTTGGTTC
>JAIPAP010000144.1 GCA_021740045.1 Bacteroidales bacterium | reverse complement strand
GGATGTCGCTATATAATGCCCGCTCGGCATTTTGCGGGGTCATGTTTTCCACTTCCGGCCCCGGCGTATGTATGATAACACCTTCGAGTTCCCCGATTTCGGAGAGAACATTATTTTTTACAATACCTGCCATAATTCAATTATTTGCCGCTGCAAAGGTAGCGAAATTGCCGGAGTACTAAGTATCTATTAATTCGTGTCCGTCTATAAACGGGCGATTTTCGATTCTATCCTTCCAACTCATCTAAAGGGGAGGGCCGTTTAAGTGATTGATTGTGTGTGTTCCCCCTTTAGTCCCGAAAGTTTTCGGGATAAAGGGTTACGGGGAGGAAATTGACAAAATCGAGGCTTTATAGACACGCATTAATTGGCGTCGATCAATTCACCCGTTCCTGTGATACTGGTGTTGATGCTGGGATTTCCTTTGTAATACACATTGCCGCTACCCGAAATATCCACTGCGAGTTCCTGCGATACATTTACTTCGCAATCGCCCGAACCGCTCACAACTACATCGGCCGTGTTTGATGCTAGCCTGAACGCCTTATAATTACCCGACCCCGATATCTGAATGCTTTGTGCATCGGTTGAACCGCCTAAGTAAACATCACCCGATCCGCTTATGCCTTCACATACAATTTCACCGGCCGAAGCATTCAGGTCAATATCACCGCTTCCTGAGACGGCAAGTTCGAGTTTGGCAAGCTCATAGGTTTGTCCCTTGCTGCTTAAATCGCCGCTTCCGCTAACGGAGAGTTGTAACCGGTCGAAGTTGCTGAATGCTGCTAGCTGCACATCACCCGAGCCGCTAATATTTACCTCGTCAATATAGGGGATGGTGATGTAAATACGAAAAGCTTCGTAATCCTGAACGCAGCGATTATTACCAATATAAAGTTTTTTGTTATCGACGTCGAGTTCAAGGTTATTGATAATATTCTGATGGCTTTCAACTTCCACTTTTTGCTTATTGCCCTGCATGATCAGCACATCTGCTTCGTTGGACAATTCAAGACCCTCAAAATCATTGAGATCTATTTCCTGCCTCACGACCTCTTCGGTGCCATCAACGCAGTTTTCGATCTCCTCGCAGGAAAATAAACTCAAACCGGTAACAGCCAGTAAAAATAATAACCCCTTCACAGTGTTCATCATCGCTTCAATTTCGATTTTGAGAGTGCAAATATAATGAAATGCGCTGGATTAAAAAAATTATGCATGTTCTCAATATACTTAGAGCCTGTCTATAAAGTCTCGATTTTGTCATATACCTCCCCGCAACCCCTTAATCCCCTAAAGGGGAACAGCCTCACAATCAGCTGGCTATATGGTTCTCCCCTTTAGGTGATCCCGATAGGTATCGGGAAGAGGGGCGAAGTTCGAGATGAAGTTTGTAGACAGACACTACTGAGAAAAACTCAAACAGCCTGATAATCAACATGTTTTGAATTTTTTTATAGTATTGCGTTACGGGAGAAACTTTGTATTGGTCAAGAAAAAACCGGAATGCCCTTTTTAAGGGCATTCCGGCATATGGGGAAAATAGGAGGGAGTTTATCGTTTAGTATTTAATTTCGCGGGTAAAGGTGTAGGGGCCCATCTTCAGGCTCGACCAGTTACCGGCTTCATCAAATTCATATTCACAATTCCAGGTTTCTTTTTTAACAATCTTAAACTTCTCGGCATCGTAGGTAGTTCCTTCGTCACCCCATGTGGTCAGGTGTTTGAAAAAATTATGACCGTAGTCCTGATTTTTTCCTTCCATAACCAAGTCCATCTTGATCTTAGTGGGATAGCCGTTTTCATCTTTTTCCAATACTTTATAATTGCGAACAAAGTTGTCTGTTTCAAACGATTTCGCATTACCGTCTAAGATACTGGTGGGTAATGTTGAACTAACACTCCCTTCGGTCTCATTAAGGGTAACATTGCTGTTCTCGTCAAACATCAGTTTTGAACTGAATTCAGCTTTGGTACCGGTCATTGCCCTGCTGTATTTCATATCCTCGGGCAGCATCTTTTTATACACCGGATAAACTTCACTGTAGCTCATATCCGTATAGTAGTAAGCATATCCTTCCAGGTTAAATTGCAACTGTGCATCGGTGAAGGAATGGCCAAATAAGCCCCCTCTTAGTACGTTGTCGGCTTCTCCCTTGGTTTTGTTGGTAAGGGGGGCTTCAATATGACGCAGGTCTCTTTTCGAGGCTCCGCCAAACCTGCTGTTAGGATTGGAGATCACCACAAAATCGCCCTCTTTGTTATAAATTGGTTGCAACTTACGGGTTTTAGCTACATCCTTATCATCGGAGATCTCCTCGGCCTGTATTTCCTTAATGCGGCCAAAGCGGTCGAAGTTCACGTCATATTCAATTCTTCTTCCATCATCTATCTCAATGACGCACGCTGCTTTGCGGGGTTCACCTTTATAGCCTTGATAGGGGAAAAACTGATAGTGAAAATCGATGCCGAAGACCTGTGAAAGGAATTCATTGTGGGCATAAAACTCGGTGAATTTGGTCAGCGGTTGGTTGACCACATTCAGGAACTTCCGGTATTTATTGGCCGCCACCGGGTAATATTTCACAAAGGGTTCAATCGCCCTGTACGACATGAGCACCTCAGTATCGCCACCGGTGTAGCTTCGTCCTTTCAACACCTTCTTGATGGATTTTTCGCTTTCTTCATAATCTTTTTCCAGGTATTCATGGGCCTTTTCGGTTTCTTCAAGCCAGGCATAGCATACGGCCAGGTTATGATACGCCGCCCATTTGCGTTTGTCCTTGGCATCGTCGATTTCGTTTACAGCCAGGTTCACATAGTTTCTGATAACATCTTTTTCCTCGGGGGTGAGCACAAAGCTTTTCTTGTTTTCGAGTACCTCGATAACCTCGTCGAGTTGCTTTTTGGAGTCCTTCATCTTACGAAGCTTGGCCAGTTTCATATTGGATTCCATTACACCAAAACCATAGGGACCGAAGATTTCACGGCGTGCCTGCTCAATAGCTCCGCGCACACATACTTTTTCGTAGGTTCCCATGCCTTCGGCTTCTTTTTCCGTAACCCATTCCGGTGACCATACCCTTCCGCTAAGCTTACCGAAGTTTTTTTCCAAAACTACATTGCCGTCCTGGTCTTCAACCTTCATGCTGGCATCCACCTGGTATGGGACGAAATAAGCGTCTTTTGTGGCGTTAAAAGTTGGTTCACCCATCGGCCTGGCCAAATTATCGGGAGCATAAGTTACTGTGCATTTAAGGCTGCCCTCGGGCTTTTCGATCTTTATATAATCCGGAACCAAATACCAGGTATCCCATACCTCGGTAATGTCCTTTACGGCTTCGGTGGTTTTTTTTGCAACTTTTTTCCCAAAGGAACCAAGCTTGCCAATGGTACCGCCAAGTGCCTTCCCCGCCATCTTCCGTTGTTTGGATTGGTCGAGTTTTACAAATACTTCCACTTTATTATAAGCCAGTTTATCGGCCGGAAGTTGAAAATAGGTACATTCTTCAATGTCCTTGAAATTTTGCCCTAGTGCCATGATCCCCATCAGGCAAAAGATTACCGGTAATACAATCAGTTTTTTCATTTTCTCAATTTTTAATTCTACTTTGTTGCTTAAAATTTAGCTTCTGTTTAATTATTTAGTTGCACTTTAATAATAGTTTTGAAATGAGGCGGATTAAAAATATTCTAAATTTTTTAATTAGTATTTAAATGCCAATTAGTATGGTTAGGATTTTCAAAAAGTTTTAATTGCATTCCCGCGGTTATTCTAAATGTCACAAATGGGTTTGCTTTTCTTTTACCCGTTTTAAATAATCATATGAAGAATACATCCATAACATTCTTATGGCAATTATTGCGTGTTATTGTTGTTGCTTTTGGAAATGATCCTCAACAAGGTTTAATGAAATATTTCATAGATTTAGACCGTAAATTAAGCTTGGTAGTTGATGGCAAAACATTCGGATGAAGACAAGGTTCCCTTCGGGCTCGATCGCAGGGAGTTTATTAAATGGACTTTCGCACTCGGATTGTCTGCCGGTGCATTTGGATCGATGCCCCATGTGATGAGCCTGGTGGATCAAAAGACAAGGCCTTATGTAGTGGCCGATAAGGTCATTAGAGCGGGTTGTCCGTCACACAATTGTGGTGGACGCTGTGTGCTGAAGCTTTTCGTAAAGGATGAAAAATTGGTCCGCATCGAAACGGATGACCGGCTTCCGGACACAATTTCCGATCCACAGCTTCGGGCCTGCATACGGGGACGGGCATACATGCGCCGCCAATATCACCCCGACAGGCTAAAATATCCCCTGATCCGCACCGGCAAAAGGGGAGCGGGCGAATTCCGGCGAGCCACCTGGGATGAGGCGCTGGATAGGGTCGCATCTGAAATAAAGCGTATCAAAAACCAATATGGCAACCAGGCCCTTTATGTTCCTTACGGTACCGGAAGTTATAATCAGCTTAACGGGCGACAAACGGCCGCCAGGCTTTTTAACCTGATCGGTGGCTCGCTGGGTTTTTATAATAGCTACTCCTGGGCGGCGATCTCGAAAGCTACCCCCTATGTATTCGGGACCAATGTTACCGGCAACCAACGACAGGACTGGGTAAATTCGAAATATATCCTCATGTGGAGCTGGAATCCCAGTGAGATGCGCGACGGCACCAACAGTGAGTACTTCCTGAAGAAAGCCAAAGAAAACGGCGCTAAAATCGTTTGCATCGACCCGAGGATGAGCATGAGCGCCGTTAGCCTGGCCGATGAATGGATACCCATCCGTCCGGGCACTGATGTAGCGTTGATGAGCGCTATGGCCTATGTGATGATCACCGGGGAGTTGTACGACAAAGATTTTGTGGCTAAATATTGCATAGGTTTCGATCAATCCCAGATGCCGGAGGGAACCAAAAATGCCGAAAGCTATAAAGATTATATTTTGGGCAATCAAGACGCCATACCCAAAACACCGGAATGGGCGGAGCAAATTACGACCATCCCCAAAGAAACCATTATCAGGCTTGCCCGTGAATATGCCACTACCAAACCTGCCATGCTGTACCAGGGATACGGCATGCAGCGCAGGGCCTATGGCGAAACTGCTGTGATCGGTGGCTGTGTGCTGGCTGCCATCACCGGTAATATCGGGATCCCGGGTGGTTGCGCCAGCGGACTGGCCTTGCAGGCCGACGATGGCGGCCCATTCTGGAATGTTTTCCCCACCGGCAAAAACCCGGTAAAGGCTCGCATCCCAACTTTCCTGTGGACCGAAGCCGTATTGCGTGGCAAAGAAATGACCGCCGATGAAGGTGTTACCGGCGTGGATAAACTCGACTCCAACATCAAACTGATCTATGGAGTAGCGACCAACGCCCTTATCAACCAGCACGCCAATGTTAACCGCACAGCGAAAATCCTGGAGGATACCTCGAAGGTGGAGTTCATCGTCATCCACGACCAGTTTATGACCCCAACTGCAAAATATGCCGATGTAGTGTTGCCGGTTTGTACCCAAATGGAGATGTGGGGCCTTGAAGACGGCTGGAAATATGGCGATGAGGTTATCCTGATGCCCCAGGTGCTGGAAAAGCCTTATGAAACAAAATCGGATTATCAGATATGCACAGAAGTGGCTGAACGGCTGGGCGTGAAAGAAGAATATACGCAGGGCCGCAACGAGAAGGAATGGATTGAGTGGGCGCTGGGCGTGTACCGCGAGACCCGCTTTCCCGAAGTCCCTACATTAAAACAATTCCACCAATCCAATAAAGGGGTTTATGCAAAACCCGTTACAAATCCAAAGATAGCTTTCGATGATTTCAGACACAATCCGGAAAAAAATATGCTTAAAACACCCTCGGGGAAGATCGAGATATTTTCGAAGCGCCTGTATGATATGAATAATCCGAAGTACATCCCGGCCGTGCCGAAATATATTGAAGAGTGGGAGAGTCCCTTTGGTAAAGAGGCTAAGCGGTTTCCCTTCCAGGTTATCGGGCATCATTACATGGCAAGGGTGCACTCCACCCACGACAATAACGATTACACCAATGAGGCTTTCCCGCAACGGGTGTTCATCAATGAACTGGATGCCAGGGAAAAAGGAATTAAAAGTGGTGATTTGGTGAAGGTTTATAATGACCGCGGGACCATCGTTATGCCCTGCCGGATAACCAATAAGATCCTGCCGGGTGTGATTGATTTGCCACAAGGTGCTTGGTGGACACCCGATGAAAAAGCCATCGACCGCCGCGGGAATGTTAACGTGCTGACCTCCCATAAGTGGACGCCCCTGGCATTTGGGAACGCCCAGCACACCATTATGGCCAACATCGAAAAAGCGGAGGAGGCATGAAAAAACAGTATGCGTTTTATATTGACACCAGCCGTTGTTCGGGTTGCAAAACCTGCCAGGTAGCTTGCAAAGACAAAAATAACCTGGATATAGGTGTGCTATGGCGAAGGGTTTACGAAGTGAGCCGGGGAAACTGGACAAAACAAGGGGAAGTTTGGAAGAACAACATCCAGGCTTATCATGTCTCATTATCCTGCAATCATTGCCAAAAACCGGTTTGCGTGGAGGTTTGCCCCACCGGCGCCCTGCAGAAAAAGAAAAACGGGGTAGTCACCATCAACCCGGGTAAATGTATCGGCTGTCAATACTGCGAATGGGCTTGCCCCTATGGAGCGCCGCAATACGACAAGGCAAAAGGCATTATGACTAAATGCGACTTTTGCGAAGATTATCTTGAAGACGGGAAGAATCCTTCCTGCGTGGATTCCTGTCCTATGCGGGTGATTGATTTCGGAGATTTGAAAATACTAAAGAAGAAGTATGGCGGCGAAGATCAGCTTTATCCGCTACCCGAGGCCCATCATACCAAACCGGCCATCCTCATCAAGCCCCACAGGGATGCCATAGAATCGGGTGATGCATTAGCACAAATCATAAATAAAGAAGAGGTCTGATATGCATGAGTGGTCATTAATTATTTTCACCCTGTTCACACAATTTGCCGTGGGAGCATTTGTAGTTACCGGTCTTGTTGAAAGACAACAGCAAACAGCATCAACTCAAAATATAATCATCAGTACTAATGCCGCACTCCTTATTATCGTAATTGCAGCAATGGTGGCGCTTATGGCTTCCTTCCTTCACCTGGGCAATCCGTCCAATGCCCTGTATGCCCTGAACAACCTTGCCTCTTCCTGGCTTAGTCGTGAAATCCTTTTATTGTCTCTTTTTACAGGTGGTGCAATTTTATTCCTCCTTTTAAATTTCAAATCATATGGCTCAAGGGCCTTAAGAAATGTTACCGCCTATATGACTGCCCTAACGGGATTATTGGCTGTTTTTTCCATGGCCAAAGTCTACATGCTCGAAACCGTGCCGGTATGGAATACCATACTGACCCCGGTGCAGTTTTTCCTAACAGCCTTTATATTAGGAGGTATGGGAGTTTTTCAAATTACAAAAGGGATGAACACTTCACTGGCACAAAGGTGGCTGAAAGGCTTATTTGTGTTGATAATTGCCAGCATCGTTGTGTGGCTAACAACAACTTACCTTATTTCGGGCAGCGGAATTGCCGAAAAAGCCAGCCTTGAAATCCTATTCATAGAAAACCGCTGGCTTTTTTATGGACGCATTCTTTTATTGGCCATTTCGATTTTGCTTTTATTGTATCCTATCGTAAGGCAATCTGTTCAGGGAAAATCAGGATTATTCGTGGCGGTCTTTTTGATCCTCATCATTGCCGAAGTTATTGGAAGATACTTGTTTTATGCTTCCTATGTCAGGGTAGGGGTGTGAGTAGAATTTGGATAGATGCTGAT
>JAIPAP010000143.1 GCA_021740045.1 Bacteroidales bacterium | reverse complement strand
TATTTTTACCACAATCCGTTAAATGTGATCGCTCGCATGGATAAAGAAAAGGTGGATGGATTCGTACTCTTCAACCGCTTGTTCCAGCCTGATATTAACGCTGAAAGCGAAGAGCATATCAAGCCTTTCAACCTCAGTCATGAAAAAGATCACAGGTTACCCTTGCGTTTTGCCGGACTGCTGTATGATAACATCAACGCCGACATCTGTAGTAGCACAGGCATATACACTGGCAAGGACATAGCCAAGATGATCCTGGCCGGTGCCAATGTTGTGCAGATGGTAAGCGCCCTGTACGAAAAGAAAATCAATCATATTAAAACGGTTCTCGAAGAACTCGAAGGTTGGATGGATAAGAAAAATTATACTTCACTGGAAGATTTCCGCGGCAAGCTTTCGAAGAAGAACGTACACGACCCTTGGATCTATAAGCGCGCCCAGTATGTAGATATTCTTCTTGGTTCGCAGGAGATATTGAAAAAGAATCCGCTACCATAGGAGGAAGAAGATAGGTAATAGAGGATAGAAAGTAGATAAAGGGGAGATGCCTAAGATTAAAATGTTGGATCATCACCCCTTTTATATTTATTTGAATTTCAGTTAAGCGATATTAGAAAAACATTCGTACATCCGATAATTACCGGATTGCGGCTAACTCTAGCTCTTAATTAAAATGGGAACTCTTCTTTATAATCCACTTCATTGTCAAGCTTTTCCTGTTTGGGCTTTTCGGCTTTAACGTGTTGGGCGTTACCGTTAACATAAATGGCTTTATAAGGCGTGGTGGGACAGGCATATTCACAGGCTCCGCAACCAACGCATATTTTGTCATCCACTTCGGGGATCTTCAATTTGCCGTCACCTTCTTCGTAGGGAACCATGTGTACGGCCTTTGTAGGGCAGTGCTCGGCACAGGCTCCACAGGCAGTATTATCAGTATGTACCACACAATTGTCCTTTATGAATTCAGCTACTCCCAATTGGGTAAACTTCTTTTCCTCCAGTTTTAAGGGCAATAGCGCTCCGCTGGGGCATATCAGGGTGCAGATGTTACATTCGTAATTACAAAAACTGGCATGGTAATCCATGACTGGTTGCATTATTCCCCAAATGCCATATTCGAACATGGCAGGTTGTAAGACCTGAGTTGGGCATTCGGTAACACAAAGCTGGCAGCCGGTGCAGGTATTGTTAAAATGATCGAGCGCTCCCGCACCCGGTGGTGATACCGGGTATTCACGATCGGTAGGAACTGTAGTGGGTTTTTCGTTTTTTATATTCTTTTGTGCAAATAAACCACTGGTCACACCAAGGATAAGAGCACTTGTTCCGGTAAAGAGCTTTCGTTTAGTGCGATCTACCGGAGTTTCAAAAACAGGGTCTTTGGCAGGCTTTAAAGCATTTTTAAAATAAATGCCGTTGCTCGGACACGAGGTAATGCAATTGTAACAACTCACACATCTTGAAAAATCGATTTCCTTATGCTTCACATCAATACATTCGGCTTTGCAGTTAAAAAGGCACAATCCACAACTTGTGCAACGGCTCTCCTTAATGGCCAGCCTGAAAAGTGAAACCCTGGAAAGCAGTCCGAACAAGGCCCCCACCGGACAAACAGTATTACAATACAAACGCCCCCGACGCACAGAAAACCATCCTATCAAAGCCAGAAATGCAAGCGACATCCCGAAAGATACAAGGCTAATGCCCTTGAATTCAATGGAAGCTACACTAAAAATATCGAATTCTTTAAGGATACCCGACAAAACGTTATTGGCACCAAAATAAACGGGCCTGGCCAGGTTATTGATTAACCGCCCGAAAATGCTGAAAGGATCTAACAGATTGATCAGAAATATACTTCCCGAAATGAAGGTAATAATTGTCATCACCAATATGCCAAACCTTAACTTGTTTTGAGGTTTGGTGAATTTAAACGGTTTCTTTCGCTTTTTCCCTTTTCCGCGCTTACGGAATAGTCTTGAAAAAATATCCTGCATAATGCCCAGCGGACAAACGGTGGAGCAATAAACCCGGCCAAAAAGCAAGGTGATAATTGTTATCAGTATAAACCCGCTGGTTGCAATCCCTGCAACAGTCATAAACTTCAAGAGTGAGGGTATGAACTGAGGCCATGTAAAGCCATTGATCACACCGGTAGCGAAATGATTACCAAAATCAAGAAATACGGCAAATAGAATAATTAAAAAGACTAGTGATATTCCAACCCTGATCTTCTTCAGCACGCCAAGTCTCATCAATAAATATCGTGGTGTTTAAAGTATTACCCGGTCAATGTTTAATTTGGACAGATCCATTGTTCCCACACCCATATTATCGGCTATCTTAATGTGTCCGATATCTGAAGGCTCTTCACCGAATATTCTGGTAGCTGCGGCATCGGCAGCAACAATATCGGTTGAAACGATCATTTGCTTCATCATTATTACATCGTCAACCGAAACACCTCTTGGTCCGTTACGCTTCATTACACGGTAGGCATCGATAATATTTAAATCGGGTATGCGCTTATAAGTACAATAATCGGCAATGCACTGATGCAGATCATTGCGGTGCCAGTAGCCACGATCCCAAACAACGCCCATCAGGTTTTTCATCGCAATGGACAAATCGGCCGAACCATGGTGCTTTAAAATGGGGACATTAATAAACACATCCGACTCCATGAGCAGTTCATGAATCTTGGTTAAAGTTAGGCTCTTGCCGCCTTGCACTTCCACTTCCTGATAATATCCTTCGGTATTCCCTGGAACCACGGTAGCCCCGTTATCTTTAGCAGCTTTTTCAATGCCGCTGGTTTCATAACATTTATTCCACTTGTCGCAAGTATGATCAAATACGTAAACCTTTTTAGCTCCGGCTTCAAAACAATGTTCTATGATACGCCCCACCAGGTTGGGATTAGTGTTACCCGCTCTTTCGGGGGGTACATCCCATCCGATATTGGGCTTAACCACCACGGTTTGGTTTTGTTTTACAAAATTCTTCATCCCACCAAGGGATTTCATCGCCTTATCAAACATAGTAACCGGGTCTCCCCCCTTCACGGCAACCAAATCATGTGGTAATTGTGGCATTCCGGGATTGGCTCCCATCAAATTATGATAACCGCCAAGCCCTATGGTTGCACCTGCAGCTACTCCTGCCCCCGCTCCCAGGGTTTTTAAAATAAAATCTCTTCTCTTCATATATAGCGTTTTTCAATGACTTATAAACGTTTACACAAGCGCACATTGAACTGTAAATATATGACAATAACGAGTACCCTCAGTAGTATGCGTATAATTACCTTTAATATATATTCATTAAAAATAAGGCAAAAAAAAGCCCCGGCCGGAGCCAGGGGGCTTTTTCTGCTTGCTGTGTCGGGGTAGCTCTACTTATTAAGCTTCTTTAAAATCTGTTTCGCCTGATCTTTATGCTTGTGAAACTTATTACCGGTTTTCACAATATCTTCAAATTGATCGATTGCTTTAACTTTTTCACCTTTTTTCAGATAGCATAAGCCAAGGTTCCATTCGGCGTGCTCGGTATACAGGTTGTTTTTATCCTTTAAAATGTATTCCAGCGAGTTGATAGCCTTGTTGAAGTTATCGGTTTCTATGCTTGAAATAGCATAATAGAAGTGTACTGATGGATCGGCCTTTTTTTCATGCTCAAGAACCCTTTCGAAAAGATTAGCAGCTTTATTGTAGTTTTCCTGTTGATAGTTCAGGAACCCTTCAATAAGGTGTGATTCATAATTTGCTGCCCTCGGGAAGGTAACTTCGTCAGGTGTGTAGTACTGTGAAAACAGCTTGGAACCTGAACCGGAGTCACTCATGGTAAAGAAATAACCCCCACCGATCATAAGCAGCAGTGCAATCATGGCAGCAGCTAATGTCCTTACCGGCATCCGCTTTGTGGGCTGCTCTTCTTTCCCGGCTTGATGATGCTTTTCGATCGTTTTAATAACTTTACTTCGAAAAAGGATCACATCTTCATCTTTAAGAGCCTTATTTAGTTCCGTCTCCAGTTGAAACTCTCTTTCCAATTCCGGGTTGGCATCCAACTGATTTTCGAAATCCCTCTTCTCCTCATCACTCATATCCCCTTGCATGTATCGCTCGATTAACCTGGAATATTTAAGTTTATAATATAATTCATCATTAATGATTTTTTGATATTTGGGATCGTTGACTATTCTTTTTTTCAATTCCTCTTTACATAAAAACTTCCGCGTTTTGGCATATTTTTCTGTTTTGAACCCCATGATTCTTGCAATTTCTTTTAAGGGGGTCTTTTTCAGAAAAAGCCTAAGAACCTTTTGACAATCAGCCGATAGCTGCAAAAAATGAACCTGGAACAATTTATATTTTTCATGTTCCAATTTATGCGTATCATTTATAATCTCTTCGGACATCTCCAGAAACCCCTCTAAATAATCTACATCCACATTCGTATTATCATTCTCCTTATTGAGTCTCTGCAACCAAAGGTTCTTACATATTGAATACAAAAAAGTTTTGAAAGAACTTGTAAGAAGAAATTCATCACTTCTGATCTTCTTGTAAATGATTACCATTGCATCCTGGAATACATCTTTCGCCTCTTCCTCGCTTCCCGAGTTCCGGGTAACATAATTATTAATTACCGGAAAGAACTCGTTGTAGATGTAATCAATGATATAGTCACAACGCAATCGTATTCCTTCAACAATAGCTTCATCCGAGTAATGAATCATCTTCTACGATATTTTATCCAAATTTCATAAAAAGGTAATACAAATATACGGAAATAATTTAGGGATTTTTTTAACCATAAAAGCATATCCCTGTTTATGAACTCCATACACTAATTATTTCTGATTTCATTAAAATTAATTTTCTTTCGCTCGCTAAATAAACTATAAATACCGAATTTTCCAATTATCTACTGTTTTTCAAAAATTTTGAACAATTTTGGTATTACCTTTTTTATTTTTATTGATTAATGTGTGTAAAGCTGTCTGAAATGTATTATTAAAACATGAAACATCATGACTACGAAAATTAGAAGAACAGGAATCTTGATTGCATTAATCGGCCTTTTCAGTGTAGCTAGTTTTGCTCAGTCCGATATTAGTGGGAATGTATATTATCATTTAAACCCTGATAATCCCATACCTGAAGTACAAGCCGACCTCTATGATGAAGATGGAGCGTTAATTGCAACTTCATATACCAATGAAGAAGGTGAATACACTTTTGAAGGTATTGAAAGCGGAACCTATACCGTAGAATTTAGTACCGACCTTGAACCAGGCGGTATTGGAATGGAAGATGCAGTGCAATTGATGTTGCATTTAATGGGGTTAATCGAATTGAATGAAATTCAGGAAATGGCGGCCGATGTCACCGGCGATGATGCTATAACCTGGGACGACCAAATAGCGATTATCGACTGGTTCTTACATGGTGAACCATTACCGGCATATGGATGGGCCTTTACCGACTTGACAATAGAAGTTGGCACTAAGGGTGATGAAGGTGGCGACGATGGTGGCGGAACCAGCGTTGGTGACCTGAATGGCGCATGGGCTCCGGGCAATAAGAATATCCCCGATATTAATACCTATGCCACAGGTTCAATGTATGCAGCACCAAACTCTATTATCGAAATCCCGGTTTTATATAAAGGTAATACATCGATCACCGGAATGGGGCTGTCAATTGATTATCCAGATGCTCAAATTGATATTATGGATGTAACCAGTCCTTTGGGTGATGTTGAATTTGCAACCGACAAGGGTAATCTGAACGTTACCTGGCTGGACCGAACCGGTAATAGCGTTCAGGTGGTTGATGATAACCCCATTGTAACAGTAAAAGCCAAGGTAAGCGAAACCTTTGCCAATTCAGCTCGATTTGCTTTAGCAATGAACAACAATAGCCATCTTGTAGATGCCAAAGGAAATCAATTAAAGAACCTGGCCTTTACCACTAATGAATATGTGGGTGAAGAAACGGAATTGAATCTCGCCGATAACTATCCGAATCCCTATTCCACTCAAACCGCAATTGAATACAGCACACCTGCCAACGGGAAGGTAACATTAGAAGTATTCAATCATATGGGGCAAAAAGTGACTACTCTTGTGGATGAGTACCAGGCTGCCGGAAGTTATAAGGTTAATTTCAACAGCACTAACCTGACTGCCGGACAATATTTCTATAAGCTTACACTTAATGGAAACAAGCAGCTATCGAAAACTAAACGCATGACAATCATTAGATAATCCTTAACATACGCTCAAAAAAGCTATCCTTCAGAGGGTAGCTTTTTTTTTATCCTATATTACATATGAAAAACCTTAGTATATCGTTAGCCGAAAAGTACGTTTATTCAAATTTTTTAGTCATATTTGTAGGGGCTTTTATGGAGAGGGCCTGGCAAATTATTTATTATAGGGGTTTTGAAGCACTTAAAGGTATTCATTTTCAGCTTATTATTTGCACTATCCGTAAATGTGTTTTCCGGAATTATTCCTTTTCCGAAACCGCAGGAAACGGCTTCAAAAATTTCAAAACCATCTGTTAAAGATTCCAATTTTTTAAAGATCGCCGATAGCTTACAGGAAAAATCGGCATTCGATAGCGCCCTTATCTTTTATGAAAAGGCCAGGAAGCATTTCAGCCGGGAAGACAATTGGAAAGGATATATCCGTTGCCTGCTCGAGATGGCCGAAATTAAGCGGGTAAACCAAAAACGCGGGGCTGCACTCGACTTAATTAACCAAGCGATAAGAAAATCGGAAGAGCAAGATCTTACCCGGGTAGAAATTTATCCGGAGGTGATCAGGAAAAAAGGAGTGATCTTATTGGATAGCGGTATGGTCAATCTCTCCCTGGATCATTTCAAACAAGCTTTCGCGATAAAGAAAAGGCTAAGCGGGAAAGTTGATACTGGGTTTGCTTCTTACTTCAATAGTTTTGGTAATGTTTACTACTACCGGCATGAACGTTTAAAAGCCTTGGAATCGTACCAAAAAGCCTTGGAACTCGAGCAAAAGAAGGAACTCCCCGATAGTTCCGATCTTGCTATGTATTACCAAAACGTAGCCATTCTTTATGGTGACCGTGGGGATTATGAACGTTCAAAGAATTATTTCATAAAAGCCCTGGAGATAAATGAAGTCACCCTTGATTCAAACAGTCCTGGCCTGGCCCGTAATTACATTAATATCGGGAGGCTTTATAACCTCACCGACAATGAGGAACAATCACTTAAATACTTTGACAAGGCACTGAACATATATAAGAAGATATTTGAGCCCGATAATCAATATCTTGGCAGGATCTATTTAAACAAAGGCATTATCTATTCCAGCCGTAGCGATTACGAAAAAGCCCTCCATTATTTCAACGAAGCCTTAAATATTTTCAATAAATCGCTCGATAAAAACCACCCCTTGATCCAATCAACATTTATGAACATTGGCTATGTGCATAAGGAAAAAAGTGAGTTTAGAAAGGCATTGGAATATTATGCCCGCAGCATACCTGATAATCCTCAAAATCCTTCATTAATAAGAATATACAGGAATTACGCTGAAATATACAACCAATCCGACAGCCTGGATAAAGCTGAAAAGTACTATCAAAAAGCTATTCAAAAAGCTGAAGAAATATATGGCACTGACCATAGCCAGCTGGCTCTTGGCTACTTAAATTACGGGCGCTTTCTTCTATATCATAATGAAGAAGAAAGGGCTTATAGTTATTTGATTCGGGCAAAAAATATATATGAGAAGCTATTTGAAGGAAAAAATCGCGTCCTCGCCAATGCGGTCTCATACCTCTGTAATTACCATCAAACGAATAATAAATTCCGTAATGCCATTGACTTTT
>JAIPAP010000142.1 GCA_021740045.1 Bacteroidales bacterium | reverse complement strand
ATTCGGAGGCATAATTCTAATCACAAAGGCTATACTGGAAAGACCAATGACTGGAAGTTAGTTTATACTGAAGAATTTTCTTCCAAGGAATCTGCATATAATAGAGAAAGGCAGCTAAAAAAGATGAAAAACAGGAAGTTAATAGAGCAGCTAATAAATTGGTAAATCCAAGCTTTGCCGGGCATGGTTCATAGCATCCCGATTTCAATCGGGAGGGTCACCCCGGCTTCAACCGGGGTAGCTCCCACGACACAGAAGCCTTGGTAATAAAGTTATCAGGGCTTTTTTGTTTTCAATCACTCTGGTTATTATGCTATTTCATTAGTTATTCATCACCAGCTTGTTTTTTTGTTTTTCCCTCAAAAGGTGCATTGAAAAGTGAATGGATGTTGGTGGCCAGTTTTTTGCCTATGCCGGGAACATGAGTAAGCTCATCGACTTGGGCAGTAAATATTGCTCTAATAGTGCCAAAAGTCTGAAGGAGGTTCATTGCCTTGCGGAATCCGATGCCCGGAATGTTTTGCAAAAACAAAATTTTATCCCGTTCGGTGTTTTTGATGAGTAATTTGGGTTTTCTTAACGGAGAGGCAGGAGGCCTGGGGAGTTGATTTTTATAATATTGGCGGGCAATGTAGAGTAACAGATGTGCGGTTTCTTTGTTATCGATCGATCGCAATACAGGAATCCCCAGGAAAACTTTTAGGTGGATTAAACTGCCCTGAACCGCTTCGCGGCTCATATTACTATGGCTCAATTCCGACCAGGGGCCTTCAACAATGAGTGCCTTATGACCATCTATTTTTGCCAAACGGTATGCTTGGTCGAAAATCCGCTTTGATTTCACGGAGTTGAAAAAATCCGCAATGGTTTTACGTTCAACCAGGATGCTGTGTTCAATGAAATAGTCACCCGTTCGAATATGCGCCAGTTCAACATTAAAGGCATTCAAAGCTTTAATCTCATCGATGACCCCACTGAACTGCTCGCGGAAATCAATTTGAAGGTGGTATTTATAGATTTCCCGGTTCATTTGGTGGAGAGTACTATGTCTCTTTCTTGTCTTAGTTATTATTCCAGGTGATCGAGAAGGCTTTCCACTGCTTCATCTGTTGCTGGCAGGTTGTACGACTGCCATGTTTTTATTTTGGCATCGCTGCTAAATAACCGAGCAATGTCTTTCAGGTGGGATGAACGGTATTTAATACGGGTGGGTCGTATACTGCTGTTGACCATATATTGAAGAATTTTATCGGGCAATTCCCCAAGCATTTTCTTAAATGACGGGAGAGGTTTTAATAGCTCTACCATAAGGACAACTCCCGATTTGGCATTGACCATGATCAATAAGGAAGGGAAGAAGATCGTGTTTTCTTCCTCCTGTACCGGCTTAGGTATGATCACCAGGTCCATTTCTATAACATCTCTTACTGGCTTTTGCTGCTTAAACCGGGCTATAACATTCGGATCATATTGTAAAGAAACGGTTTGTTCAGGTGCTTCAATATGTTCTTTAACCTCTTTCCATACCAGCTTGTTATCAATTTTTTCAGCTTTTCTAACCAGGTAATTGTCAACATCATCCTCCTCAGCGTAGATGATCAATTGATTGTTTAGTGCTTTTTTAATGATTTCCAATCCTTCTCGCAGGATATGAACAAATTCGCCGAGGTATTCTTCCTGGGGGGTTGCCGGAAATAATGCCTGACCGGTTTTCACAAAATGCGGATAAAGATCATCGTAACGTTTATCGATTCCCAGTTGTTTCATCCTGTCGAGCTGTTCCTGTTCAATATCTTGCTTTTCATCGAAGGATAACATTAGATGGTCGATTGTAAGCAAAAATCCCGGGTCGATATTATCGGCGTTATCTTCTAACTCCCAGAATTTATCAAGGGCTTCCACACCTTCATAGGCAGCCATGGAATAGGTTTCGCCCCCGCTACCCATTATGCTGATAAAATAATACTGGCCGGTATCGGGCGACTCTATGGCAAAAATATCCGATTCATACATTTTCTCCCAGGGTTTAAGTTTGAAGAATTCCTCAGCGAGCTTGTAGAGGGTTTCCCAGATATGATTGCTTTGTGCCATAATTAAGGTTTTTATTTAGTTTTTGGCTTTTTGTTTATTCTTAAATTTTTCAACCCACCATACCCAAAGCATAAACATTACAATGTAGAAGAAAGGCCGGAAGAGCCAGTCGTGGCTCCATTGCCAGTAATCACCCCAGTTTATAAGGACGATGGATAGCCCAATGATCCTGAACAAATTTACGGCATGGGTAATGATTAATCCCAAGGGAATAAACCAGGTCTTGTGCTTCCAGGGTCCGGGAAACAGGAGCATCAGCAATATCCATTGGTAAAATTGTTTAAGACCTGAACAGCCACCGGTTATGGCAATATAACCATGCTTGGAAAAATACATGGTGTTATCCACGGCGGTTATGTCAAGTCCAAGAACATTCACATTAAACCAATAGCTTTGCCGAAATACCTGGGTTTCGAAGAAATTTGAGAGATTGTGATAAAATTCCATCTGGGTAAGGTAATTGACGAATACCTGACGCCATAGAAAGTGAAAGGTTAAAAGTATGGCAAAGAATATGGCTACATCCACCAAGGACTGTAGTCCATTTTTAATAATCCATTGCTTTACAGTTTCATATTTATTGATCAGGGCAGCTTTCATCTTTCATTTGTTTTAAAATCCGTAGTTAAATCCAATGGTTAATGTGTTGGTTTCTTCCTGAAGGTATCCGGGCGTGAATAAATCGAGGTATGTTTGAGCCCGGATGCCTTCCAAATCATATCCCCTGTAATCTGAAATGTGATATTCGGCAAAGGCATTGAAATTGGCGTGCAATTTATAATTGGCTTTTAGCTGAATGATTGAAGAATCCCACGATTTGTCTTCCAGAAAGGGCTTTTCATCAATGGGGTATTCTTGATCAAAAACATACTCATAATCCCTCCCATGCCTGGCATACGTATAGCTAGCGTCAAACCGGAGTCCTTTTGCAGGTTTCACCCACAGTCCAAGATAAATTTCTTCTACATTGTCTTTCAGGTAATGGCCCAGGTTAAATTGGTTGGTGGCAAAGGTTGTAGCTGGAACCCGGTGCTTATAGGTTAGGGGAGAAGTAATGGTATATTCTGCTTGTAAGCCGGCATTGCTTACAGGCCAATTCGATAATCCAAAGCCGGCTTTATAGCTGTAAAAATTATGGCGACCGGGGTCATTGATCCGGGTTACGCTAAACTCATCGACGAACACCGTACCATAAAGATGTAGATGCTTGATCTGCCTTGAGCTTACATTAAAAAACATTTGGGAGTTCTGGTTTTCAATGCCATGATTTAAGGTGTGATCGATGGATTTGAAAAAGAAAAAGGGTATAAAATAGGCCGGTTGTATATCCATATCGCTATATACGATAGAATTACCAACCGAAAAATTCAGCCGCTTCCAAGGCTTAAAGGTGTAAAGATTGGCTGCAATATACTTTTCGCGAAAAACGGCCCTGAAATCGCCATTGGAAGTATAATAGGAACGTGTGGAGTCGATTACTTCCGAAACCAGCCATCCATGGAAGTAATCAAACTCAAGCCAGTGTACCGGCTGCAGGTGTAATTTGACCATAGCGTATGAAGGTGTCCTGCCTGAAAAGATATTAGCCCCATGATTATTGTCACCCCAACTCAAATGATCCTTGATCAAACCGATATGGCCCCAATCCCAGGTATAGGTAATGCCACCTCGCATTTCACTGTAATCGCCGCCGCTACGACCCTGCACACCTATTTTATAGTTTCCTCCCATCTCACGGGTGAGATAATTGGGACGGGCCAGGATTTCCTTGTTTTGATAATTGTCCCTAAGTGAAGCATATATGCCCCAATGATCGCCAATATAGGCCCAGGCTTCTGCACCACCAAAGCTATGATAGAAATTCTCATTCTTATTGCTAATGTACCTGATCCCATAGACCGGACGGGCGCCTATACGGGTTAAACTGTCAATATGGGTTAATATAGGAGGTAACAGATGAGCCTTTATCTTTTTACCTTTTTTAATTAGATTATATTTTCCTTCGTAAGGGTTATTAAACTCCAAACGGTATTCTTTCATGTATAAATGAAGGTCATCGCTCTGCCTTTGATTCAATTCCTGTTCATGGGCTTTGATTTTCTTCAGCTTACCGGCAATAACATCCCTGGAATACGGTCTTGTAGCCGAATTTAGTTCGATGTGACCTTCTGTAGCCATTTCTTCTAAAAAATCATAAATCCCATCATAGGATATATGTTGATATACTGTTTGCCCTTTTAGGTTTGATGTAGTTATAAACAGAAAAGCAAGAAGAAAATAGTTGAGATATTTCATAATAGTTCAATCTTAGTTACTCCTGGCATGATTAAACAAAATATTATTCCAGGCCTTAAAGAAATACTTAACATCAGTTTTAATAGGATGTTTATCATATTCTTGTAAATATTGCATTTCGGAATCCATGATCTCTTCAAGGGTTTTGGGCATATGGGCATAAAAAGGCGGTATTAGTCCGGGGCGGTATTGAATACGTTTCTGCTTAAGCTCTTCGGTGTACAGGTCAAAATAATGCTGGCTGAGGGGCCTTACCCCTACAATTTTCATATCGCCTTTTGCCAGGTTTATCAACATGGGCAATTCATCGATCCAAACTTTACGCATAATCTTTCCGAGGGTAGTGATACGGAAATCATTATCGAATTTTCCACCTTCCTGCAGGTGATTTTTTTCGAAGATGTAGGGTTGAAGGTATTCGGAGTATGCGTGCATGGTGCGCATTTTATATACATTAAACACCCTTCCGTTTTTCCCTACGCGTTTAAGCCTGATCAAAGGGCCGTATGTGGGGTGATAATCAAAAGCCGGCTGTTTGATCTTTTTCACCACAAAATAAAGGGTATTATCAATATCTTTTTCTTCCAATATTTCAAACCCGCAGGAGTATAGCCTGCCCAGGGTCTCTGCTTTAGAGATCACCCGGTTATTGCCACGGGTAAGAAAAAAGTAGATTTTTTTGGTGAATTTTATCTTTGGAAAGACGCGCTTTATGATAAAATCGATGGTGTAGACCATCCAGTTGAGAACAGGTGGGTATTTTTTTAGTATTCTATGTTTACGCAGGCTGTAAGTCTCAGCATTACTAATGAAGATGCCTCCTATTGGAAGCTTGGCATTCACCGCTTCGAAAAATTTATTGATGCGGCGAATGTCGTTGATGCGTTTTAGGTTGACGATATTCTCATATTGTTCCTGGGGCTGATTTTCGATATTAAAACGGGTAGTGGTTGACACCACCAGGGTTTTTGTGGTACAGAGCCCCACAAACTCCCTGATGAAGTTATAAACCTTTTTCCCGGATTCCTTGATGATCAGTTCTCGCATTCAGTTGCCCTCAGATGGTGTTCTGACAGACAAAAATAGAAAAATATTAAGGTCTTTCCGGTTGATTTTATTAAAAATGGTTTAAGAAATAATTAAAAGTGTACTTTATTTTTTATATGAATTGATATTCAAATACATTACTGGTTTTGTGTGATTAAAAATCTGAGAAACAACATAAAAATGAAAGCACCTGTTACTACTCCCAAAACATTAGCGAGCATATCGGGAAATGAAAAGATGCGGGTGTTGGTGTAGGTGTATTGAAAATACTCCATAAGGAAGCCGTAGAGCATTGAAAAAACAGCGATTCCCCAGAAATAGATGGGATTTTTAGGCTGAATTGCCCAAAGTATAAAGAAGGAAAATACCAGGTATGCCCCGAAATGGAGCACTAAATCGAACTGAAGGGCTTTTTGTACCGGATCGGGAAGATCGTCTCTTAATGATAATACTGTGATCAGTATCATGTAGGTGATGAAAGCAGAGTAACGAAGATAAGCGGGTAGGGAGAAGAGTTGCTTTAACATTGCCTGTGAAACAGTATTAGTTGGTTGAACAATTGATGAATTATGCGTTATAGATAAGAATTTGCTCGTAGATGGTAGCTGGTAGCTCTGATAGCTTATGGGACGACCAGCTACCAACTACACGCTACGCGCTATGAGCTGTACTAGATTAGTTTTTGTTTAACAGCTTCTCGCTGAGCGGTTTATCATTTGTTGTGCTTAAATAGCTGGCATTTATATTTTACCGAAATAGGCCAGGATGTTGTAGCCTAATTCGGAGATGGTGTAAATGAACCTGTTGTTGATCTTTCCATAACGGCCGTAATTAACCATTTCGCCGCCGAAGCGATTTTTGAAGTCCCTTACACCATATTCTCTTTCGGGTATGCCCACGCCCATGAAGTCGAATTGAGGGATATTGTTCTTCAGGGCAAAATCCATGGCTGCCCAGGTAGCCAATACACTGGGATAGATCTTTTTATCTTTGTATTCCAGATCGAGGCCGCATACGTACCACTCAAAAATAGTTGTTTGTGGAGTTATTGGACAAAGGATGCCTCCTATAATATCATCTTTGAATTTAATTAATAGTATTCGTCCCCAATCGCTTCCATGAATTTGTTCAAAGAAGTTTTTGAATAATGACCAATGGGGAAGGGGCTTGTGTACCCTGTTGCGGTACAGATCTTCCAGTATATTATAAAAAACCCTGACTTCTTCCAGGCTTTCTGCATCCACAATACGGGCACCGTTGTCAAGGCTCTTCTTAACCTGTCGCCTGCGATTGGAACTCATATTTCCCCATGTAATTTCGCGATCATGGGTGTCGACCAGCAAGTTTAACCTGTCCTGGATGCAGTAATCCTTTTCTTTAAAGGTTGGCTCCAGGTACGACATATCACGAAAGTTCCTGAATTGGATAAAAACAACACGTTTCCGGTAAAAAGCAGCAAGCTCATCCAGCAAAATACTGGTTATTCTTTCATGATCCTTTTGCCGGTATAATACCGGACCACCATATACCACCACCCGGCTCGACAATAATCCCTTGATGCCTTTGGCTTCTGTAATCCATACAGCTAGTAGAGAGGCAACAATATCATTATCTTCATAAACAAGAAACAGGGCAGGGGAGAAGTTTTCTGACGTTTCAGCCAGGCGAAAGAATGCATCGGACTGGAAGAAGGGAACTTCCCTTGCAAGGGATATTTTGAGTTGATTTTGAGGAGTGTGTGTTGATGTACTGTATTTCATCGTTCTACTAGTTGGTATGGAAGCAGTTAGTAGCTTATTACTCGCAGTTGTAAACAATTCCAAATTCAGTTATTCTTTGATTCTACTTTCGATAACCAGGTTTTGTTCCAAGTGATCTGTCGACAAAGATAAGAAAATAGAAGATAGAGGGTAGAAGGTAGAAAGAAGAGTGTAGATTTTGTCCGGCGGAATGCAAAGAGCTCAGAGCAAAGAGCTTAGAGCGCAGAGCAAAGGGCTAAGAGCATGGAGTATGGTCCGCGAATTTACGCGAATGGGCTGCTAATTTTCGCTAAAATGGTTTCAGTCGCTGGAATCGTCTTTATTAAAATGCTAGTGCTTTTGCTTTTTCGTTATCCGGAAAAAGAAAGATCGAAAATAGATTGAGATAGATTGAAGGCCTGCACATTCAATCAGTCATACAGCAATTTTTCACAATAAGCCATGTGATTTTAAAATTTCAGCCAGGTCAGGATGATTACGAGCGTATTCTCGAAGAGCATTAATCAGGCTTTTATTCTTATCCTCGACATAATTTGCTTTGTGCACTACTGGTTTAAGTGCCGTTCTCCTGTCCCATATGGTATAGCCCAACAAGAATATCATAAATGCAGCAATAATGCCCATCATCCAGAATAAGGAATCGATGCGTGAATGAATACTTTCATTACCGGTATCAATGCGCGAATTGACAGAGTCAAAGCGTTCATTCATTGACTCTATACGTTCATTCATTAAATCAAAGCGT
>JAIPAP010000020.1 GCA_021740045.1 Bacteroidales bacterium | reverse complement strand
GGTAAAGTGGCGTGTTGTGATGATGATCATTGTGCTGTGTAGAGAAAACAGACGGTAGAGAATAGAAATTAGAAGGTAGAATTGAATGGATTGCAGAGCGCAAAGCCTAAAGCAAAGAACATGGAGGGAGGGATTTTAGATTGACGATTGTAGATTATAGATTAGCAAGGTCTGTGAAGGAATATGGTGTTTAGCTTTGGGATAAGTTATAGTGCGGAGCATAGAGCACAGGGCAAAGAACTTGGAGCATGGAGTAAAGGATTGTGTATTGAACCGGAGATTTAACCGGGTCGCCGCAAGTTTGTGCTGTTGAGACATACGTGCCGATGTGGTTTATCGGTCTTTGCGAGGAATTAATAATCAGATTACTATACTTTTTTTAAAGCTTAAGGATTTTCTTTACGGCTTTTTCTCCATTCGATTGAATATGGATGAAGTATAATCCGGCCGGGACTTGTTCACCGGTTTCATTAAGCCCATTCCATGGAATAGTATGTTTTTCGGGAGAGATGCTCCGCTCCTTCAACTGTTGGATAAGAAGCCCGGAGGTATTCCTGATTTCAATGCTAATATCAGCTGCTTGCTGAATCTCAAAACGTATTGTAGCCTCATCAATAAATGGATTTGGCTCCACCTCCAGATTGAAGGGTGACGTTTTTGAAACAAAGCTACCTTCATCAACGGAAGTAATATCTCTTTCAAACGCACCCAAATCGGGGGCTTCACCATAATAGGGTAAACCAACATCAATACCTGCGTCGATCAGGTCGCTTGAAGGAGAAAGTTGAAGGCCGAGCTCCGGCAGGCTGCCATCAGGATTGCGGGGAGCAGTGCCCTGGGCATAGAGCGTATCCATATCGATACTTACAAAGTCGTTGGCCGAAACACCAATTCCATTCCAGGTGTTGTAAGCATCGTCGACTTCACCACCAAGAATGGTCACATCAGAACCGTCAACATCAAAAGCAACGGTGTTGCGTGTGGTATGCGGACTGCCGTCGTTGAGTTGGATTTGCGTGGGATTACCGTTTTTGGCATTATTTACCAATGTGGCATTGTAAATGGTTACACCGCCAGGGCTATTGTTGCCATTATCATGAATGCCATAGGCTTTATTTCCAAAAGCTACATCGCGATGTAAAATGAGTTCCGAGGCATCCTGCCCTAATTTAAAACCCAACCCATCGCCACGCCATGAGCCGTTTACCTCGGGTTCCCACTCGGGACGGAAGAAACCGTTATCGAACGACCAACACTTATCGAGCAACACCGGATGGGTGGCATGCCAGAAATCATAACCGTCATCTGAATTGCTCCAGGCCCTTAAGCCTATAAATACATTCCCGGGGCCAAGCGATTCGAATTTGGCGGCAAATCCGTCGGCATCTTCTCCGTTGGTCTGTGGATCGAAGTTAAGATAGGAATCGCAATTGAGTACCGTGTTGTGGCTGGGAACATGGCCCTCTTTACCTGTAATTTCCAGACCTGCCGCCTGATTATCGCGCAATACCATTTCTTCAAAAATATTGTGTGAAGCATACACGCGCACACCATAATATGGAGCATCCTGTATGGTAAGCCCTTTGATATGCCACCAATCGCTTTCCGGAGCAACAAAAACGCCCAGGGCATCGCTGGTGGCCTCAATGGAATCGTCATCGCGTGGTTGTGGTGGATTGCCGTGACGCGGATTATTACCGCAATCGATTATGGGCGATTCGTGTTCATAGGCCCACAAGCAAATGTAATGATCTTCAGTTCCTGCTTTATCGATTACAATTGGCGCGTCAAGCATATAAGTGCCACCACGGACGTAAATGGTATCACCGGCATTTACCAGGCTGATTGCATGCCCGAATGTAGCAAAGGGGTTGTCGATGGTGCCGCTATTCGCATCATCACCATCGGTGGCAACGAAGTAAGTTTCGGCCATAAGGTTGCCTGAAAATACCAGCATTAGCCACACTAGCAGGCCGACCATATGTTTACCGCCTCTCCGGGCATTATCGATTTTGAAGGAGTTTAACACAAACCAACAACTTCTTCCACACAGTTGCAGAGGTTGATTTGACCGGCTCATGGTATTTGGTTTCATATCTTTTGGCTTTAGGTTATAATTCAGGAATTCCGTTTCACGAAGTTAATTTATTTTGTTCGACTGCATTTTTTGGTAGCATCGAAAAGATTCTTTTGAAACATTAAACATAAAAGCGACAAAATTCAATGTTTTGGGATCGAGGTGATTTAGATTTTGTAACTCCTTAATAACCTTATCCCTGCCGTAATAGCGGGTAATGACTTTCATCTCCGAAATGGTCCCGAAACTAAAGATACGCTCAATGATCAGTTTATAGTGTTTTTGAGGATCAAGCATGCTAATGTCTATATCCCAGAAATACTGTTTCTTGAGGCAGTCTTTAATAGTAACTTCTTTCATGTATGCTCCTTCATCAATTATCAAATTTTTCTAAAAAGAGTAATTCAAATGTCATTGAAAACACTTTTGCCTCAATATAAAAACATCTTGTACCGGATATCTATTATTTTTTAGCAGATACATTTTCCCGCCAGGAAGCGATAAAACCACAAATGATGGAATTATCATTAAAAAAGTGTGTATTTATAATCAACTAGGGCAGCCAATATTGATAAAGAATAATCATGCTTACGAAATAGATATTTCAGGTTTACCACACGGAATGTATATTATTGAAGTGGCAACAGAAACTGGCAGTAAATTTAGCGAGAAACTGGCTGTTATAAATTTTTAATTTGTTTTGATAATAAAGTATATTGATTGATAAAACCTTTCAGAGAGATACCCGGAAAATTAATGACAAAGAATTGAATCAAACAGTTCGTGACCTGATCATTCAAGTAAATGAAGCCAGTCAAATTCATGCTATCCAAAACCTAAAGAAGTTAAGAAATGCCCCAAATAGTTATAGAATAAGATAGGCCAATACAAGATAGGTGTTGAGGCATATGGTTCAACTATTATATTTATAAGGTGTTTGCATAGAAAAGACATTTACAAGTTCTTTCCCAAAAAGTAAAATAGGCCTTAACTATTCTATTACAAACAGGCATATTTTTACCATGGGCTATTTACTACTACCTTATGATTACCTTTGCGGTAAATCCAAAATAGCGATTATGATATCGAAACGTATACTTTTATTATTGATCATAGTATCCGCACTTGGGATCAGGCTTGGAGCACAGGAAGCTATCATCTTTTTTGAAGTTAACATGTCATACCAGGCCGAACTTGGGGATTTTGACCCGGAAGAGGATTTTGTGGATATAGCCGGAACATTCAACAATTGGGGCGAAGAGCTAATACCTTTATCGGATGATAATAACGACAGTATTTACAATGTGACCGTTGAAGATTTTACTGTTGGGCAAACCATCGAATTCAAATTCCGTCTAAATGGAGTGTGGGATGGAAATGAGGAATTCCCGGGTACGGGAAATAACAGGGTATATACGGTGGAATCGGTGAACGATTCGCTATACTTTTGGTATAATGATCAAGAGCCTCCAAGTGGCCCGCCTATTGCTGATTTTACCTCTTCCAGTACAAGCGTGTACGTTGGAAGTACTGTGCACTTTCAAAATCAATCCCAGGGTATTTACACCTATTTGCAATGGTATTTTGAAGGCGGCAACCCAGAAACATCCTCGGAGGAAGAGCCTGAAGTAATCTACTCACAAACAGGCAGTTATGATGTGCAGCTTATCGCAGGTAATGACAGCATAGCCGATACACTCCTCATTCCCGATTACATTCAGGTTGTTGAGCGTGATACTACCCAACTCGATTGGTGGAACAAAACGGTATTTTATGAGATTTTTGTTCGTAGTTTCTACGATTCCGATGGGGACGGCATAGGAGATTTTAATGGTTTGACCCAAAAACTTGATTACCTTAACGATGGTGACCCGGAAACCACCGGTGATCTGGGTATTAAAGGCATATGGTTAATGCCCGTCAATCCTTCACCCACTTATCATGGATATGATGTAACCGATTACACAGCCATCAACCCGGATTACGGCACTATGGAGGATTTTCAGAACTTCCTGGATGCTGCTCATGAACGGGGGATCAAGGTGATCATCGATTATGTGATGAACCATAGCAGCAGCGAACATCCCTGGTTTATCAATTCGCAAGACCCCGGTAGTGAATATCGTGATTATTACCGCTGGTCGGAAACCGATCCCGGTCATATTGGCCCCTGGGGACAACAAGTGTGGCATTATCACAATTCGGGTTATTATTACGGACTTTTCTGGGGAGGCATGCCCGATTTGAACTACAATACACAACAAGTAAAGGACAGCATGTTCAACTATGCCGATTACTGGCTTAATGATGTAGGCGTGGATGGTTACCGCCTGGATGCTATAAAGTTTATTTACGAAGACGGCTCAAATCTCGTGGATCTGCCGGAGACCTTCCAGTTCTGGAAGGATTTTAATCAGCATATTAAAACCGGTGCGCCTGATTCTTATACCATTGGAGAGGCCTGGACCAATACCGGTGGAGTGATTAATTATGTTGAAGATGATAAATTGGATATGTGCTTTGAGTTTGACCTTGCCGGCAGCATACTTGATGCGGCCAATAACGGTACAACGGGTAATTTAAGAGGCAAAATGGAACAGGTATACGATGTTTACCCCTACCTGCAATGGGGAACATTCCTCACCAACCACGACATGAACCGGGTATTTGAAGTACTGGGACAGGATGAGGAAAAGAATAAGCTGGCAGCTTCAATTTACCTTACTTTACCGGGTGTGCCGTTCATTTATTATGGGGAGGAGATCGGTATGCTGGGTACCAAGCCCGATCCTGACATACGTCGCCCCATGCAATGGACCCCGGGTGAAAATGCCGGTTTTACAACCGGTACGCCCTGGCATCAGATCAATTACAATTTCGAGGATTACAACGTGGAGACCGAAAGCCAGGATTCCGCCTCACTCCTGAACCGCTACAAAAAGATGATCAGGATACGCAACCTGAAACCTTCATTGCAGGAAGGCGATTACATGGAAACTTCGTCCAGCTCCAATGCTGTGTTTTCTTTTATACGGAGAACAGCAAAGGATACGGCTATTGTGGTGATCAATACGTCGGGAGAGGCCTTGCAAAATGTAAGCATTGATCTTTCTTCCACTGGCATGGCCAATGATTCATACAGCATGTGGGAGATGATGAACGAACAATATGAAACCCTCGAGATCGATGCTTCGGGTAATCTGATGATTGAGGAGATAGAGGCTTATGAGGTGAATGTTTGGTCTTATGAATTAATGTCCGGCCTGGAGGAAAATCCGCTGGCCAGCCAAATCCCGGTATCGGTATATCCGAATCCTGCCGGAGAACAAATCAACATTAAAACCAGAGGAAGGATCGATAAGGTGCAGATTTTTAATTCCATGGGTCAGCAGGTTTTCCAAAAGCATTATTCTTCCCCGCATATTAAGCTTAATGTGAGCGAGTTTGAATCCAGTGTCTACATCATACGAGTGCAAACACCCGATGGCTTGTTTACCCATAAAATATTGATAGATTAAACAATGTACCTGATTTTTACCAGATGTATTGCATCAGATACCACGGTCATATAAAAACTAATTGGATTTTTGAATCAAATAATGCGGAAGTTAAAGCTTCCGCATTATCCTATTGAACAATTACTTTTTTTGTGCCCACCATCCCATTTTTCGCAGTGACTTCCAACAAGTATATTCCTTTCTCAATGCCTACGAGGCTGAGTTTTATAACCGATTTGTCATTGCCATTTTGTTCAGCAACCGGCACACCATAGGAATTAACCAATCTGATCTTTTTGAATTGGTTATTGCCGGGCGTCGAAAAAGACAACATTTCATTTGCAGCAACCGGATTGGGCGCTATTTTCAGCCAGTTACTTTTTCCGGGCATGTTTTCCACACCCAGGTAGGTCATCCATTCATCGAACAATACTTGCAATGAATCGATGGGTTCTACGCCATATGGGGTTTCAGGCACCAGTAAGTCACAGAAATAGGAGCCGCTGGTATCGGAGGGTTTGGCAACGCGGACAAATGCGCTAAGTGAAGAGACGCCTTCGGCAGTGCAACGGGTGTCGGCGCCGGGGATGTTGGCTCCCTGCAAGGCGGCCATCAGCTTTTCGGCCAGCATGCCATCGGTATTCAGGAAGCGGGCTTCCATGCTATCAAGGATGTGTTGGCCCTGAAGAATATTGCCTTGTATGGCGTAATTGGGCCCAAGGATATGGTCTTTGTAATCATCACAATTTTTACCGGTATGAGCTGCTGAACGGGGATTTCCGGTGCTGTCAAAATCCACTATACCATATTGACGAATACTGGGATTATTTTGCACATCATTTTGCACCAGCCAGTGAATGATCTCATCGGGACTCATACCTTCCATCATGCGATCATGGGCATTCTCCTGATTCTCCGGTCGCCAGTAGGCTTGGGTATGTATGCCACCACGGCCTGGAATAATATCGTTGATGATCAATACGCCATTGTTGATGGCATTGTCATCGATGCATGAAGCCCCGGCGCCGCCTATTTCACCGGTAACGGTATCGAGGGCAATAATGGAAAAGGTGTCCTGTGAATAGGAGGTTGCTGCAAAGGCCAGGGCAATTATCAGTACGTAAAGCTTTTTCATAAATAGGGTTTTTGAGAACTAAGATACACTTTTTCTTTTCGGAATGATAAAATAGTCCGCGAATTTCCGCGAATCCAACGCAAATTCCCGCGAATACTGCTTAGCGAAAATTAGCGGGGTAATTCGCAGAAATTAGCGGACTACCTTCTAAACTTGCATTTCAGTATCAATAAGATTTGATGTAAATTTGCCTATGTTGGTTACAAGAAATGTAAACAGTTAAATAGTAGAAAAGAAACCACTATGAGAAAACTTAAAGCTTTATTAATTGCAGTTGTATTGCCCTTTATAACCTTTGCCCATACCGGCGAAGTGGTAAAATCATTCGACACCCCTGAAAAGCACCCCACAGGCCTCGCCTTCGACGGTGAAAAGCTTTGGCTGGCCGACCGCATGAGCGACCTGCTTTATGCCATCGATCCCGAAAGCGGGGAAGTGCTTCATTACGTTTCGAGTCCGGGCTATTGGCCCATGGGCCTTACCTGGGACGGCAAAGCCCTCTGGAATGCCGATGTAAAAGGCGGGATCCCACTGGCAGAAAACTATGACGGAAAAGTCTATCGCATCGATCCTGAGGATGGTACTGTTTTGCGAACCATCTCGGCTCCGGGCGACAGCCCCCGCGGTTTAACCTGGGACGGTGAATACCTTTGGTGTGTGGATGACCGCATGGACAAGGTCATTCAATTCGATCCCGATGATGGCACAACCATTCGCTCCTTTGATTCACCCGCCGGCCATCCGCAGGGATTGACTTATGATGGGACATACCTGTGGGTTTCCGATCGCATTACAGATGAGATTTATATGATCAATCCCGAAGATGGTTCGGTGATCATCATTACCGAAGCTCCCGGGCCTTATGCCCGCGGCCTGGCTACCAATGGAGAGAAACTTTGGGCCGTCGATTCGGAAGATGATAAGCTATACGAACTGGTCCGCGATGATGGAGAGAAATTTGCCAAATTCAATAAGCGGGAAGCCACGGTGAACTATACCTATCAGGCGACCAATTATGGGCCCGGAAAAGTTGAAACGATGGATGTTCATCTGGCTATTCCTGAGGAACGTAAGAATCAAAAAATCATCGATGAGATCGAATATTCGCCCAAATATACCGACATCGTAACGGACAAATGGGGCCAAAAAACGGCGCATTATCGCTTTAAAAACATGAAAGCGGGGGAGACCCGCACCGTTCACATGAAAACCCGCGCCGATCTTTGGGATGTAAGGCATTATGTATGGCCTCACCGGGTCGGATCACTCGATGATATCCCCGGAGAAATCACCAACCGCTACCTGGAGAATAACGAAAAGTACCAAATCGATCACCCAAGCATTCAAAATGCGGTTAAGAAATCGGTGGGCAATGAAACCAATCCCTACTGGATGGCCCGGAATATCTTTAATTACATTATCGATAATATGTATTATGAGATGGTCGGTGGTTGGAATACCGCTCCGGCTGTGTTGGAACGCGGTAACGGTTCCTGCTCCGAATATTCTTTTGTGTACATCGCCATGTGCCGTGCGGCCGGTATTCCTGCGCGCTATGTAGGCTCTTTGGTTGTAAGAGGTGATGACGCCAGCATGGATGATGTTTTTCACCGCTGGGTAGAGATCTACCTGCCCAATTTCGGCTGGATACCGGTTGATCCCAGTGGGGGAGACCAAAAAACGCCCCGCGGACAGGCTAGGTACATCGGCTTTACGGCAAACCGTTTTCTCATTACAACCCAAAGCGGAGGCGGCAGCGAAACCATGGGCTGGACCTATAACTCCAACGAATCATGGACTACCGAACCCAAAACCTATGTGGTTACCGAAAACTTTGCCGACTGGGAACCGGTTGAATAAGCAATGAACAAAATACATTGAAAAGCCCGGCATGTAAATCTACCATGCGGGGCTTTTTTAATTTTTCTTTCCATTTGGTGCCAGCCGGATCAATCAATGCATACGATTACACCAGATGGGCAAAGCCCGTGAAACCATACTTCGCAACAAGTCTTCCAAAACAACCGAAATATATCCAAGCGTAAGGAGTAAATAACTGCAAAGCATCAAAAGTCCATTGGATAAACTCGAGATATGATATAATGTATGTATATTTGGAAATGAAAAGATTACAAACAAGAACCGGATAATTTGCCATGAATCTCAAAAAAGCACCATAAGAAATGGAAGCATTGCAAAACAACATTCTCGAAGAACTGAAAAAAGCCATGGAATAATGGATAAATTTCAAAACAAATACCGTATCCCATCTGCCCGATTGAAAAATTGGGATTATGGCTGGAATGCGGCCTATTTTGTGACCATCTGTACAGCAAACAGGGAATGTTATTTTGGGGATATTAAGAATGATGAAATTGTATGGTCAGAAACAGGAAAATTGGCAAACCAATTTTTAATGGAAATACCACAACGATATGAATATGCGGATTTGGATGAATTTGTTGTAATGCCAAATCACGTTCACGCGATTGTAATTATTAAAAAAACGGGCAATGGACGCAGGAACGTTATTGATGATCATGATGGTGGCACGGATGATAGAGACGCGGGGGACGGTAGAGACGCGATTAATCGCGTCTCTACGGGACCAAACCCCAAAAAACCTGGCGGGATAACAGGAAATAAAAACCCAATGTTACACGATAATATTTCACGAATATTTAATTGGTACAAAGGCAGGGTAACATTTGAATCCCGAAAAATCAATGCCGATTTTGCCTGGCAATCCCGTTTCTACGACCACATCATCCGAAACGATATGGAATATCAACGAATAAAAAATTACATCATCAACAATCCCAGGAATTGGAATGATGATACATTAAATCCATAATGTACAGACGCGATTCATCGCGTCTCGATTCATCGCCTCTCGATTCATCGCCTCTCGATTCATCGCGTCTCGATTCATCGCGTCTCCTGATTTGGCACAAACACCCGAATACAACGCCCGTGACCTCCTTGAAAAAATCAAAACCGAAAAAGAGCAGCTCATCAAAGAAGGAAAGATAAAAAGGCAAAAACCTTTACCATCCATTGCTGATGAAGAAAAGCCATGAGGCTTTACTTACTTTTCATGTAAACTGATTTCAGGATGAGACAACCTAAGCGCCTAAAAGGCCCATCACCCAAATCCCTGCTACCTTCTCCCTTCCATTTTGCCGCCAAACAGATTAATCGTATTTTTGGCGCGTTATCTGCCAGGCCTATGAAGCTATCGGTTATTATAGTGAACTATAACGTGAAGTATTTCCTGGAGCAGTGCCTGTATTCAGTGCGCAAGGCCGGGAAAAATGTATCTACCGAGGTGATCGTAGTGGATAATAATTCCGTGGATGGATCGGTGAAAATGATGGAAAACAAGTTCCCCGAAGTCAGGTTGATTGCCAATAAGGAAAACCTTGGCTTTTCGAGGGCGAATAACCAGGGCATCAAGGTATCCAAGGGAGAATATGTTTTACTCCTGAATCCCGATACGATTGTGGAGGAAGATACCTTTAGTAAGGTGGTGCAGTTCATGGATGAGCATCCCGACGCAGGTGGCCTTGGTGTAAAGATGGTGGATGGCAAGGGCCGTTTCCTGCCCGAGTCGAAACGTGGCTTGCCGACACCCGACGTGGCTTTTTACAAAATCTTCGGCCTTTCAAAACTCTTTCCCAAATCCAAGACCTTCGGAAAATATCATCTGGGCTTTTTGGATAAGGACGAAACCAACGAGGTGGAAATCCTCGCCGGAGCCTTTATGTTGCTGCGCAAATCGGTACTGGAAGAGATTGGTGTACTCGATGAAAATTTTTTCATGTACGGCGAGGACATCGATCTTTCATATCGTATTATACAAGCCGGTTATAAGAATTACTATTATCCCGGCACCCGCATCATACATTACAAAGGTGAAAGCACCAAAAAGAGCAGCGTGAATTATGTGATCACCTTTTACAATGCCATGATCATTTTTGCACGCAAGCACTTTAGCCGGAAAAATGCCCGGCTCTTCACCTATTTCATCAATGTGGCGGTATATTTAAGGGCTTTTGTAGCCATTTTACACCGGTTTTTACGCAGTGTGATTCTTCCCCTCTGGGATGCTTTTCTCATTTTCGGAGGCATTTACCTGCTTGAAAATTATTGGGAAAAACACATTCTGAACGCCGGTAGCGATTATTACCCCATTGAGTTCATCACCATTGTAGTGCCCATATACATTTTGGTATGGCTGGGATCGGTGTATTTTCTCGGCGGATACGACAGACCGGTCCGGTTATCGAAGATATTCCAGGGATTGGTAGCCGGGACGGTAGTGATTTTAGTCTTTTATGCCCTGTTGCCAGAGCACTTGCGTTTTTCAAGAGCGATCATTGTAATGGGGGCTGTGTGGGCGCTGGTTGCTATGATGTTTACCCGGGTAATGCTGCATTTTAGCCGTATTGCCGATTTTCAGCTCGGAATGGACCGCAAAATGCGTATTGCCATTGTAGGGGAACCCGAAGAAGCCGAGCGTGTGGCTAACCTTTTGCGAAAAACTTATGAAAATCCCGGTTTTATAGGATTGGTCAGTGTTTCTCCCAATGGAAATACCCACGAAGGTTTTATTGGAAACCTCGGGCAAATCAATGACATTATTTCCATTTATAAGATCGATGAGGTGATCTTTTGTGCCCGGGACCTTCCGGCCGACCAGATCATCGATAAAATGTCGGAGTTGCAGCATTCCAACATCGAATATAAAATAGCCCCACCCGAAAGCCTGTCGATCATCGGAAGTAACTCCATCAGCACGTCCGGTGAGCTTTATGTGGTGGACATCAACTCGGTGGGACGTATCCAAAATCGTCGTAACAAAAGACTGATTGATATTTTGACCAGCTTAATATTGCTTGTTAGCTTACCGGTAAGTGTCTTCATCGTTAAAAGGCCATGGGGATTGATCAAAAACATATTCAAGGTTTTATTTGCCCGGCGCTCGTGGACAGGCTATTACGAATTATCAACCGATGAAACCGACCGCTTACCCGACATCAAGCCGGGCGTGCTTACGCCCCTCGATGTTTTTGGCGAAAAGGAGATCACCAGGCAAACCATTCATAACCTAAACCTGCTGTATGCCAGGGATTATAAAGTAAAAAATGATGTGAATATTATCATGAAAGGCTTCAGGAATTTGGGGAGAGGGTAAATGGTTGGGTTGTATTTTGATCTTTTTTCTGCCCCCCAACGCCCCCATCTTTTAAAAACATTGATTGTCATTTCGATGCTTAAAGATTGCGCCAAACTGTTTTTGTGTATTCCGTGGTGAAAATGATGTTGTGGGCAGGTTCATCTATCGCAAAAACAATCACCACCGGTTTAATGCAGGAGCAATTCATCAAAACCCCACCAACAGCATTGATAAACATTTTACATGAACCTTTGTTGTATCTGTGATAAAATAAGGAACACAGGCAATTTGTTAAGATCATTAACCCTGTAAAACTGGATATTCATGGGAAAATTTGAATTGGTAATGCCCAAGATGGGCGAGAGCATAATTGAAGCAACCATTACAAAATGGCTTAAGACAGAAGGCGACACGATTGAAGAAGATGACGCCATTGTTGAGATATCAACCGATAAAGTAGATTCCGAAATACCCTCCCCGGTGGAAGGAACCATGGGCAAGCAATTATATTCCGAAGGTGATACTATTTCGGTGGGAGAGGTGATTGCATATATTAATACCGAAGAGGAAGAAGGTGAAGAAGAAGCGGAAGCAGCAGAGCAACCTGCCAAGGAAGAGGCTAAGGCCGAAGAAGCTCAGCTCGCTGCAACAGACGAAGCCAAAGCTGAACCGAAAAAAGCCGGTGAACCGGTATCGGAAGGATCAAAACCAATTGACACCTCTTCATCAGGGCGTTTTTATTCACCGCTTGTACGCAGCATAGCACGCGAAGAAAATATAACCGTTGAAGAACTCGATCAAATAAAAGGAACCGGCCAAAACGGGCGCGTTACTAAGCGCGATGTCTTGCAATATCTTGAAGACCGTAAGGCCGGAAAGGCCAAAAAACCTGCCGCCGAAGCTCCGGCGCGGGAAGAGGCTCCAAAAGCGGCCGCCGCTTCTGCTGGTGGGGAAACAGCCAGTTATCAGATGCCAGGTATCAAGCCGCCGGAAGTACGTCCGGGGCCCAATGATGAGGTGGTTGATATGGACCGCATGCGCAAGATGATTGCCGAACATATGGTGACATCCAAGCATGTCTCACCGCACGTTACTTCCTTTATCGATGTGGATATGACCAACATTGTAAACTGGCGCAATAAGGTCAAAGATGAATTCCAAAAGCGCGAAGGTGAAAAGCTCACCTTTACCCCAATTTTTATTGAGGCTACTGCCAAGGCCCTGAAGAAGTACCCCTGGGTTAATGCCTCGGTAATGGGCCAGCAGGTGGTATTGCGTAAAGATGTTAATGTGGGAATGGCCACAGCCCTGCCCAATAGCAACCTCATTGTCCCGGTGATCAAGAAAGCTGACCAGAAGAACTTGCTGGGTTTGGCTAAAGATGTTAACGACCTGGCCAACCGGGCCCGCAATAATAAACTTCAACCCGATGAAATTCAAGACGGCACATTTACGGTGACCAACTTCGGTTCATTTTCGAGCACTACCGGCAATCCTATTATTAACCAGCCACAGGTGGCAATCCTGGCCGTAGGGGTGATCAAGAAAAAGCCCGTGGTATTGGAACAACCCGAAGGTGATGTTATAGCCATCAGGCATATGATGACCATGTCGCTTTCTTATGACCACCGTGTTGTCGATGGTGCATTGGGGGGTAAATTCCTGAAAGATTTAGCCGATTACCTGGAGAATTTCGATACAACCAGGACGGTGTAGATTGCCCCGGCTGATGGAAGTTAGTTACTTATAATGTTAGGGATGACAGAATTTGCTGATGCATTCAAGCCCTTCCCAAGGATTTAAATGCTGGCAGGGCTTAATCATTCTTCACGAAAAAGTAACCCTAACCGATTCCGGTTTCCCGATAAAACGCTACCTTTGTATAGCTTTACGGTTCTGAACCGTAAAGCTTAATTTATTTTAATCAAATAATACCTTAATCATGGAGCTTAATTTAACACGCCCCATCGCCTTTTTCGATCTGGAAACCACCGGCACAAATGTCGGTAAGGATCGCATTGTGGAGATCAGTATTGTAAAGATCCATCCCGACGGTACCGAAGAGCTAAAAACCGAACTCATCAACCCAACCATACCCATTCCCCCCGAAACCACAGCTATTCATGGCATTACTAACGAGGATGTAAAGGACAAGCCCACCTTTGCCCAAAAGGCCAATGAATTTGCCAAGTTTCTTGAATCATGCGACTTGGGTGGATATAATTCCATCAAATTTGATATTCCCTTACTGGTGGAGGAATTCCTAAGGGCTGAAATTGATTTCGACATCAAGAACCGGCGCTTTGTGGATGTGCAGAATATCTTTCATAAAATGGAACCGCGCACCCTGAAAGCAGCTTATAAATTTTATTGTGAGAAAGACCTTGAAAATGCCCATAGTGCCGAAGCCGATGCCCGGGCTACTTATGAAGTGCTCAAGTCCCAGCTTGATAAATACCAGGACACCCAGTATGTGGATAAAAAAGGTAATGTTAGTTTTCCGGTGAAAAACGATGTTGAAGCCCTGCAGCAGTTCAGTTACTTTAACCGGAATGCCGATTTGCTGGGTAACATTATTTTTAATAAAGATAATGTGGAGGTTTTTAATTTCGGTAAACATAAAGGCAAATCGGTGGAAGCTATCTTTAACAAAGAGCCTGCTTATTACGACTGGATGATGAAGGCCGATTTTCCGCGGTCAACTAAAAAGGTGATCACCGCCATAAAACTGCGTGGTTTCAATAAGAATTCGGTAAACATAACCTAAGCAAAAGAAAAGAGGTGTCATTATGAAGATCATATGCATCGGCAGAAATTATGTCAATCATGCTAAAGAACTGAATAATCCCCTGCCGGAAGCCCCGGTCTTTTTTCTTAAGCCCGAGTCGGCTCTGTTGCCCAAAAATCATCCATTTTTCTATCCCGATTTTTCAAACGAGATCCATTACGAAACCGAACTCGTGGTACGCATCAACAAGGTAGGGAAGAATATCCAGGAAAAGTGGGCTTACACGTATTGGGATGAAATTGGAATAGGGATTGATTTTACGGCACGCGACCTTCAGCGAAAATGTAAAGAAAAGGGCCTTCCGTGGGAGATAGCCAAGGCCTTTGATTTTTCGGCTCCCGTAAGTCGTGGCTTTGTAATGAAACAAGATCTGCCCGACCCCGAGAATATCCGTTTTCGTATGGAGCTGAACGGTGAAGCAGCACAAGCAGCCACTTCAAAAGATATGATCTTTTCCATTGATCAGATTATTTCCTATGTCTCACAATTTATGACCCTGAAAATGGGTGACCTAATCTTTACAGGAACCCCCGAAGGCGTGGGTGAGGTGAAGATAAGCGATAGCCTGGTTTGCTATCTCGAAGATCAAAAAATGATGGAGTTGACCGTGAAATAGCAGAGCAATTTTAGACTGCACGCATGTATTTATTGATCATTCTCATAAGTTTTTCTTTTCTGAATGGTTTTGAAAGATGATCATCGCAGCCGGCTTCTTTGGCCTTTATATCATCACCGGCCATGGCGTAGGCCGTTACGGCAATAATGGGTGCCTCTTTATTGAATTCCCTGATTTTTTGCGTGGCAGTGTATCCATTCATGACCGGCATTTTGATATCCATAATAATAAGGTCGATATCCTTATTTTCGGAGGCTAGTTTAATAGCCTCTTTACCATTATAGGCCCGGTAAATGGTAGCCCCTAGCTTCCGAAGCATGATGTTGAGAAACTCAAAATTGGTTTCTTCGTCTTCGGCGATAATGATTTGTTTACCGGTTAAATTCGGATTTCCGGATTTACTTTCTTTTTCTTCCATTTTTACTTCAGTTTTTAAAGAAGTATTCGGAAGGGCAAATTTAAATGTTGCGCCCGCACCTTCTTCAGATTTAACCCAAACTTTTCCCCGGAGCAGATCGGCAATCTTATTGCAAAGGGCCAATCCAAGACCCACACCACCATACTGACGGGTATGCGATTCATCCACCATGCGGAATTTTTTGAAAATGATGGCTTGTTGATCTTTTGGAATGCCTATGCCTGTGTCACTTACATAAAATACCGGTTGTTGATCGTTAATGGTAATGCCATACTCGACATGGCCTTCGCTTGTGAATTTAACAGCATTGTCCAGTAATACGTGCATTGCCCTTTTCAGCTTGCTTTCGTCGGCATTAAGCTCCACCTCCTCATAGGATTCAGGTAAATGTTTATTAATCTCTAAATGATCTTTGCCATGTGCACTTTTAATGCTGGTAATCTCAGTATCCAATAGGTTAAAGAAATCCTTCAGTATAAATCTATCGTTATTCAGGGTTGCCTCTTTGGTTTCGAGTATCGAAATATCAAACATTGATTCGATGATCTCCAGCAAATGATGCCCTTCGCGATTAATGATCTGTAGGTACTCCTTCGACTCTTCTACCGGCAATTCATTTTCTATCAGGTTACTAAAACCGATAATGGCATTTAAAGGGGTGCGCAGTTCGTGCGACATGATTGCCAAAAAGGCTGACTTAAGCCGGTCGCTTTCTTCAGCCATTTCTTTGGCTGCAACCAACTCTTCATAGTAGATTTTATTTTGGGTTATATCCCTGATGATCCCCATCGAATATTGAAAATTGCCCTGCTGATCGAACTTAGGAACAGCGGTAAGCTGTACCCAGCGTGTAGCTCCATCAGGGCGTACCAATTCAATTTCATAGGAGGATTTTTTGCCGTGGGCTCGCTTTGTGATTTCAGCTTCAATTTTCCGCTGGGAGGTTGCATTGGTGAATTGACGAACACTTCGGTTAGTAAGGCCTCCTCTTTCAACACCCATTATGCTTTCAGCGGCCGGATTGGCAAAATTGATATTGAAGTTTTTATCCATTATGACAATGCCCTCACCCAGATCCTCAACCAAGTCGCGGTATTTCTGCTCACTTTCTCTTAAAGCTTCTTCAACTTTTTTCCGGGAGGTAATATCATCGGCTACCATAATAATGCTTTCCAGCTTTCCTTCCGGGTTCCTGATGGCATCAAAAGTTCCTTCCATATAGTGGTAACTTCCATCGGTATTCAGGATTTTGAATTCAATATTAATATGATCGAGCTTTCCGGCATTGGCTTTTTCGAGCTTTGACGAAAGCTGTGGTTTATCGTCAGGATGAATAAGGTTAAACCCTGGGGTATTTATAAGTTTATCCGGATTGTATCCAAGGTTTTTATGTGAGGGGCTGGCATAGTCGACGCTTCCCCCGGGATCGATGAGTGAAATCAACGAACTGGTGTTTTCCGTGATCAGACTTGCCCGGTGCTCACTTGCTTTCAGATGGTTTTCGGTTTCCTTCCGTTTAATGATATCACTTAGCAAGGCGGCAAAGGTGTTCAGTAAGTCCCGTTCCTCTTTCAAAAACGGTCCTTCATCGGCAGTAGGTTTTTTTTCCAGATAATACACCTCGATGCTCCCCATACGACCTCTGCCATTCTCTATATTAGCTGACTGGACCCATTGGGTTTTTTCAAAATTACCGGTTTGGAACTCCTGGTCATTATATGTAATCCGGGCTGCTGTGTGTTCGGGAAATTGCCAGCTTTCCGGAATAAGCTTCAGGGCTTCCTGAAAGATCTCCTGCATTGAAAGCTCACTATCAATAGCTACGCATGATAATTTATACAGGCAGTTAAGTTCTTTATAACGTTCTTTAAGGTCATTGAGCAGTTTGTTACGGTTATCAGTTTGAGTTTTGGTTTTGCCCTGTTCTGTTTTCAGGTCTTTCCTGAGCTTGCCTACTTCTTCCTCTAACTCTTCCCAATCTGCATCCTCAGGATTACTTTTATGGGAGATAATCAACTGTTCAATGTGATCTAATCTGTTTAGAACTTTCTTATTCATCTTCACAAAAATACCTTATCAATAATAAGGACAATAATCATGAAAATATTGTTTTACAATACTATAAATTATTTTCAAATAGACATATATGGATTAAAAGATTTCAAAAAATAGCAGAATGGGTGATTATGGATAGCAGTGTAAAAAAAATTGTTATCTTGCAAATCAAACCTTATTAACCAAAATCGATCATTATGAAAAAAACTTTTGCTTTGCTGCTTTTGTTCATAGTAGCTAACAGCCTCACTTATGGAGGTGGTTACCAAGTGTTGCTCCAAGGAAATAAGCAAACGGCCATGGGGTTGGTCGGAACCGGTATAACACTTGGCTCTGAATCCATTTTTTACAATCCCGGTGCATTGCCTTTTTTACGGGATAAATACAGTTTTTCCTTAGGCGCTAGCGGTATTATGTCGAATGTTGTCTTCCAAAAAGAAGCGCCTTCGGTATATGAAGCCGAAACCGATAATCCTTTCGGGACGCCGTTTTACATTTATGGTGCCGGTAAAATATCCGATAAACTCAGTATAGGAATAGGAGCTTATACGCCCTTTGGAAGCTCTACGGATTGGGGCGAGTCATGGGCCGGGCGTTTCCTCATCCAGGATATTTCCCTTTTTGCCGTATACATTCAACCTACGGTGGCTTATCAAATTAATGACCAATTAGGCATTGGCATTGGTTTTATTTACGCTATGGGCGATGTAACGCTTAACAAGGCCTTACCCTTAACCGGCAGCGACGGAAGTGAAGCTGGTGTGAATATGGAAGGATCCACAGCCAATTATGGATTCAATGCCGGAATAACCTACCGGCCCACCGATCAATTGGAATTCGGGTTGACCTACCGTTCGGAGATCTTAATGGAAATGGAAGGCGGCGATGCCAACTTTACCGTTCCGCAATCGCTTGCAGCCTCATTTCCGGCCGAAAATGAATTTGATGCGGAATTGCCGCTTCCGGCCACCATTAACTTCGGCGCTTCTTATAAAGCCAGTGAACAGCTCACCCTGGCGCTCGATATCAATTTTACCCAATGGAGCACCTATGACTCCCTTATCTTCGATTTTAAAACCAATACACCTTCTCTACAGGATTCGCGGAATCCGCGCCTCTATGATGACAATCTTGTTTTCCGCGTAGGCGGACGTTATAAAGCCAATGATCAGTGGATTGTAGCTGCGGGCGCTTATTATGACATGCCGGCGGTAAAAGACAACTATTACAATCCCGAAACCCCCGATGCTCATAAGTTGGGGCTATCAGCGGGGTTCACTTATTCCCCGTCGGAAAATTTCGATGTGGATGCTTCCATTTTATACATTATGGGCTTTGAACGGGATGCCACATACGAACCGGGCAAATTCGGCGGTACCTATAAGTACAACGCCGTTGTCCCCGGGCTGGGCATTAATTATCATTTCTAATGAAGGTTGAATTATAAAAAACACTGATCATGAAACGTATATCAATATACTTAATCCTGTTTATATTTGTTTTGGCGGCTTGCACGCCTGAGATAGAAGAGTTTTCACCCACGCAGGGTGAAGCAGACCTTTCAAACTTCGTGGCCGTGGGCAATTCCCTTACAGCCGGTTTTACCAACGGTGAATTATACCTGGAAGGACAAAAACATGCCTTCCCTAAATTAATGGCTGAGCAAATGGCGCTTGCCGGGGGCGGTGATTTCAATCAGCCCTTAATGGTTGATGGAACCGGTTTCGGTAACCGGTTGATGCTGGGAATAAAGGAGGCATGCGACGGAGAAGCTGGCCTGGCGCCTGTTCCCTACGATCAGGAGTTCAATCCTGAAAACATGATCTCTATTGCCGGTCAGGGGCCCTTTAATAATTTCGGGGTGCCCGGAGCTAAAATATTTCATCTGCTAACACCTCTATACAGCAATCCACAAGGAGGCAATCCTTATTTTGCGCGCTTTGCTTCCAACCCGGGCAATGTATCGGTTATGGATGAAGTGATGGCTACCAATTTCAGCTTTTTCTCGCTTTGGATCGGGAGCAATGATGTGTTGGGGTATGCTGTTAGTGGAGGTGAAAACACCGGCGACAGCATTACTTCGGGTAATTTGTTCCAAACATCGCTTTTCGGCATTTTAACCCAGTTAACCTCCAATGGTGCCAAAGGGGTAATATCCACGGTGCCCGAAATTACCAATATTCCGTTTTTTAACACGGTTCCCTATAATGCCCTTGTGATTGAGGATGAGGCCACCAGGGATGCATTGAATTTATCATATGAGCAACTGGGAATTACTTTTGAGCTGGGACCGAATCCGTTTATTATCGAAGATCAAAACGCTCCGGGCGGTGTAAGGCAGATCAAAGAGAACGAATATGTTTTGCTTACCGTACCGCAAGATTCCATAAAATGTGCGCAATGGGGCAGTGCAAAGCCTATTCCACATTATTTTGTGCTGGATGAGGAAGAGGCCGCTAAAGTAGAGGCTGCCGTCGATAACTACAATGGCATTATTCTTTCGGTGGCGCAGGAGATGAACCTGGCGCTTGCGGATGTGAATGAGATACTAAGCAAATCGGTAACCGAAGGCTTAACTTACGATGGAATAGATTTCAGCGCCGAATTCATAACCGGTGGCTTGTTCAGTGTTGATGGCATCCATTTATCCAAACGCGGCAATGCCATAATCGCCAATCATTTTATTATGGCGATAAATGCCCAGTACAATGCACAAATACCCAGGGTTACTGTGAGTGAATACCAAGGAATTCCATTTCCTTAGGATTTAGAAAAGTATTTTTGTACGAATCAGGTTTATTATTGTTCGCTAAGTTACGCGATTTCCCCGCTAAGTTACGCCATTTAATAGCGTTTCCTGGTGATGGGCCGGCGTAATTTAGCGGACTTCATTTTTGTCTTCTATGTTTTTCGTAATTTTACATAAAGAAATTTCCGGTCTATGGATTTGATCTATCTGGCTTCAGGCATACTAATCGGCTTTATTATTGTTTGGTTCATCCATAAGTGGCTTATGCGCAGGGCCGAAAATAGTCATGCCACCGGGATCAACCGGTTGGAGAAGGAGAAGATGCAGGAATTGAGCCGGCAATCAACACAATATGAAATATTAAATGACCGCTATCAGCGCCTGGAAGAAGAAAAAAATCGAATGAGCGAGGAGTTGACCAGTGAACGTCATCGGAATGAACAATTGAACGTTCAACTGGCCCAAATGAAGAGTGATTTTAAGAATTTGCAGGACCAATTCGATGTGAGGAAGAAGGAGATGGAGGAGTTGCAAAAGAAATTTACCACCGAGTTTGAAAACATCGCCCATAAGATATTAAAACGAAATACCGAAGAGTTCTCCCAAACCAATCAGAAAAATATGGGTGAACTGCTAAATCCGCTCAAGGAGCGGATTTCGAATTTTGAAAAAAAGGTGGAAGATACCTATCAAAAAGGAATTAAGGATCAAACCGACCTGAAGGCGGAAATTAAAAGCCTGCATGCCCTTAATCAAAAGATCAGTCAGGAAGCCAATAACCTCACCCGTGCCCTGAAAGGTGATGTGAAAAAGCAAGGTAACTGGGGTGAGATGATCCTTGAGAAAGTCCTTGAGCGTTCGGGTTTGACCAAAGGCTCGGAATACGATCTGCAATACACGGGTACCAATCAATCGGGAAAACAGGTTAAACCCGATGTGGTAATCCATCTGCCCGAAAACAAGCACATTATAATTGATTCCAAGGTTTCGCTGGTAGCCTATGAGCGATATATCAACTCCGACGATCAGGCTGAGCGGAACCGTTTTATTAAGCAGCACCTCGAATCGGTTCGCAATCATATTAAGCTGCTTGGTGAAAAGAATTATGAAAGCAGTATTCAGATTGACAGCCCTGATTTTGTGCTGCTGTTTCTGCCGGTTGAACCGGCGTTTAGTGCCGCTATCGAAAACGATACCACCTTGTTTAACTTCGCCTGGGAAAAGAAAATAGTGCTGGTGAGCCCCACCACTTTACTAGCCACTTTAAAAACTGTGGCTTCAATATGGCGGCATGAGAAACAAACTCAAAATGCATTAGAAATTGCCCGGCAGGGAGGGAATTTATACGACAAATTTGTTTCCTTCCTTAAGGAGATGGATAAAATGGGGAATCAACTTCAAACAGTGCAAAAAACCTATGATGAAGCTCATAAGAAACTGGCAACAGGCCGTGGCAATCTGGTACGGCATGTTGAGAAACTAAGGGAACTGGGTGCCCGCAATAGTAGTGAAATCCCACAAAGCTTTAAACAAAGCGCACTAAACGATAAGGAATAATGAAAAAGACCATACTCATATTAACGATTTCAATGCTTTTGATCATGATGTTCGGCTGCGCTCCGTCGAACAAGATGACTTATGAAAACCTGGCGTATCTCTATAAAAGTGAAAGAGGACGGCCGGCTATTCAGTTCAGGCCGTTCAATGTAAGTGATTCTGTTACCCGGATATATTTTAAGACTAAAATGCAGGATTATTTGTATGCCCGTGAAAAACCGGGTGAGCCCTTCCAGGCTAAAATACAAGTGCATTTTGAGCTGTATGATTCCTTCGAGAGTGATGAGATAATCGACAGTGCTTCATTGGAATATACTGACTCCCGGCATTACAAAAAGGATTATAAGCTCATAGAATACTTTAATGTGAATGCTGAATTTGAAGATGATTACATCCTGGTGATTGATTTGAAGGATATGAACCGTGGCTATACCTATACCACAATACATGAAATTTATAAGAGCTCCTATTCCGATCCGCATTATTTTATTCCGTTAACCCCAAAGGGTAATCCCATTTTTGTCAATTACTTTTCATCGGGACAGCCTTTCCAGTTAAAATGCGGAGCGCCTGAACATGAGCAGATCTATATGGGATATTACAGCGATCGTTTACCGGTTCCGCCGCCACCATTCAAAATCGACGAAACCTCTGGTGATATCAATTATGAAGCAGATACCACCTATCCCATCATGTTAACCAATAATAGGCAAACAGAAATACTTACCCTGGATAAGCCCGGCTTTTATCAGTTTAAAAACGATACCAGCAGCAAGAAAGGGCTTACGCTATCCTATTTATACGAAGGTTACCCCAATGTGAATACCTCTCATCAAATGGCGGAAGCCCTGCGGTACATTACCAAGCAGGAAGAGTATGAAGAGCTGATGAGTTATGAGGAGCCTAAGGTGGCGGTCGACAGTTTTTGGTTAAACATAGCAGGAACACCTGGCCGCGCAATGGTTTTATTAAAAAAATATTACCACCGGGTGGAAGATGCCAACCGGTTATTTCCTTCTATCCGCGAAGGCTGGAAAACCGAACGGGGGATGATGTATATTATTTTCGGACTACCCAATGCTGTTTTTCGCCGCGATGATTTTGAGCGATGGGTATACGGTATACCGGGTAGCCTGGAGGCTAAAAAATTTGATTTTATCCGGGTTGATAATCCGTTTACACCCGATTATTATCTGATCGACCGTTCGCCGGGTTATGAAAATCTTTGGTTCAATGCCGTGGAACAATGGCGGCGTTAAATAACAAAAGCCCCCACAACAGGCAAGGGGGGCTTTAGGTCAACTTCTGCAAAACAAAACAAGGAAAAACGATTGTCATTTCGCTGTAATACAAATTACACGAAATGTATCGAATGGTATATCATCAATATAGCTTTCGGGTGATAAACTGAAACAATTTATCAATTTGTTATATCCCGGGCAAAATACTTCATTCCAATTATAACTGATATGATTGAAAATCTGTTTGGTATCGAACGGAATATCGTTCACGCTGGCTTCTTCTTCCAACATAAAGGGGTTGTCGGTAGCTGAATATCCTCTTGATGCCATCGCTTCGCGGGCAATTACTTCCGTATTGAACGGGATGTCGTTAACAGGGCTTTCTTCTTCCATTTTAAATACTTGCTGAAAGGTGCTGTCACCTTTGATTACATTAAGAAAAACTGTACGGGTATCAAAGGGGATATCATCAACGGTACATTCATCTTCCAACGGGAAGAATTCTCCGGTTTGGTTTCCTGTAGCCAGGTTGGCGCCAGATGCTACCAACATTACGATTATGGCCAATACTTTTACTTTCATGGGTCTATATATTTTTGAGTTTTACTTCAATTTTCGTTTTCACCTTAATCTTTATCGAACCTTGTGCCAAACTTTATAAAAACTTGTAAGTCAAATTAATATGTAACTATTTTTGATTTGTAGCTGCCTTAAAGTGTTCATTCTTATATAGGCAGTGTTCGTTACCGAACGTTGGCTGAAATCATGCTGGAAGAAAACCGGTTTCCTTTTAAGTATAAGACGGAGAAAGAGGGCTAGCGTTACAGCATGACGAGGACTATTTTTCGGAAAAAAAGGATGTTTTTATGACGGTATATATAGTGGAACAGGGAGAGCATCCCGGTGGGCTCATTCTTGAACACCCTGAATAATTTATGAAGTGTTAATGAGTTTATAAATAACAAAGATTCGTTTATGGATTACATCTGTGTAGCAATTTGCAATTCGGTGCCGGAAGCACACATGCTTAAGGGAAAACTTGAAAATGAAGGTGTTTCCTGTTTCTTGACCAATGAAAATATTTCAACCCTGCTGCCATTTTCAAACAGCATGCTGGGTACGGGAATACAGGTGAATGTAAATACCGGGGATGAAGAGAAAGCCTTGCAGATATTGGAAAGAGAGTATTAGATTCCAGGCCCAAGCTTATGATAGCATTGTTAGTATTTTCTTAAATTTATTACCTTACCTAACGATTAACTTTTTGTTAAAACTGCTTTCATCCAACTTAAAATTAATCACGTAAACCCCGGGCTTTAACCCCAGGTTTTTTATCCGGTAATTTTGTTGAAAACCGCTTTGGGAGAGTTTGCCGGCATAAAGTACATGTACAAGCCGGCCATTTAAATCCCTTATATCAATATAGGCTGTATGGGCATTATTGCTCTTTATATGAATAGTGAAGCTTGCGCCGGTGGGATTGGGATAAATCCTGGCAGCTTGATTTGGCTTGGATGCTGTTTCAGGCATTGATGTAATGGTTCGCACCGAATCGATGTATTGAATGGTATATCCGCCCAAGCTCTCTTCGGTGGCTTTAATCAGCGGGAGACCGAAATCATTTCCCAACCATTTATATTCGGTATATTCTCTTTCGATGGGAAAGCCCATATTGAGTGAATCGATATACAAGCTGTCATATTGATTCACTTCCGATTTTACCCTGAGAGTTTCGAATGTTCCAAAGGGAGTTGTTAAAGTACCCCAGCCATCCACTGTATTCACCCGTTTTCGTTCAGTGCTGAAAAAACCTATTTCGGGTACATTCATTTCAAAAGACGATAAGCTCGAGTCCATATCACCGGGTTCCATCGGGAAGTTATACCAAACATCGGGTTCATCGTATTTAGCGGGTAAGGGAATGCCGCTTAGCGTAGCTGCGTAACCGGCTAGCTGGAACTTTTCATCGGTTTCCTTAAAAAAGGAATAAACATCGGAGATGACCGAATCGGGGAACATCTCCAATCCGTTGCCCGTGGGAGAGGCTATAGTGGCAACAAAAGGATAGATGAATACAAGTTGATACACAAATGGGGTGGAGCCCACACTAACAAAGGTGTCTACTTGCTGTTCCACCGGCAATAAGTTGGAGAAATTCCAGGTGTAATCATTTCCGGTTTCTTCAAAATCATAACCTGTAATATCGAAGGTTACCGAGCGACGAATGGTATCGCCCACATCGGGCATGTCATTGGCATCGATGGTGATTTGGGAATATGCCGTTATGCTTAAAAATAGCGTCAGAAGGCTTATAATAAGTTTTTTACACATAGGTGAATTTTTTACGAAGATAATGATTCTGAGGCGGGAGCGCAAGGAGAATGTTGATGTGATGATGTGCTGATGAGAAAATGTACGTTTCCTCCCCAATGACGATTGATTGGTTAAATAATAGTGAGGAGTATGTAGAATAAAAAAACGCATGGGTTTAATGATTGCAATTCCTTTAGAATCCTCAAGCTATCTTATTGTTTTTGCTTGTTCCGGGTTTGCAGTGAATCAGGCAGCTCTTCCTTGCCAATGCCTAATAATTCCCTGAAGGTATCGAATTCTTTTCGGTACGATACGCCTACTCCCTGTGTGTAGGGCGCGTAGGTATCGAACAGGTAAATGTTGTTGGATTTATTGAACGCTTTTAGCCTGAGCCGTCCATCTTTGGTCAATTTTACCTCCACATTCACATCACCCACAAGATTACTGGCATTACTCCGGTTGGGTTCATCGCCCAGGTAGCCAACATTACCATCGATAATAACCCGGTTGTTAAAAAGCTGGGTCGAAAGGGCTACTTCGAGCTCCTCGGTGCTGATGTCGGTTCCGGGCCGGTAATTTACGCCCACATCCACTTCGCTACTGATTTGCGAAAGCCAGTTACTCACCTGGCTGGAGATCAGATCGAAGGAAGAACTACCCACGCTGGAAGCTATGCCGGCATTGGAAGCGGAGAAGCTGAAATTGTTTAAAACCAGCAGCGAGATCATCTGCCGGCTCATTTCCGCCTGGTTCGAAGTGTCGACTGCACTGTACACCAGTCGCCTGGTTTGTTCATCTACATCAGGAATGCCTAAGCTAAAGGATATATCCGGATTGGATAATTCATTTCGAAGTTTTACAATGGCATTAACCGGTATGCGCTCGTTATATTCTTGCATCTCCGAATACATGGGTATGCTGCTTAAGGAGGGCCGGGTGCGATAAACGGCATTTACATTCAATAAGCCATTGTACGGATCACCCGACCACCGGATAGAACTTCCCTCGCCGATAGAAAATGTGCGGCTGATCATGTTCTCAAGCTGAAACAGGAATTCACCCTCATCGATCTGGTATTCCCCGAACATATTGAATCCTCCCGTGGTGCCCACTTCCATACGTATATCTCCCGAACCTGTCATTTCTAAATTCCCCATTTGATAGGGCAGGTATAATTTGATGTTGGCCTCGGGCGTAACTTCCAGCTCCAGGTTCATAACAATTCCACTCAAATCGACTTCATAATCGACTTCATCTTCCTCTTTTCCTTCCTTATTATTGCTGCCCACAAATTTGATAAAATCCTTACTGCTCACATCTGTGGCGTAAGTAATTGGGATCACGATATCGGTCCCTTCATCGCTGGTAACATTGGTGTTTATGTAAAGATTATCGCCAAGCTGATATATCCTGACTATGCCTGTGGCCCTGGCTTGTCCGTAAAACATCTCGTTTTGATCGCTACTGAGGTTTAGTCCGCTCAAATTTTCGGCTTCAATGCTCATATCAGGCCTGAAATTCTTAAAATAGTCATGATACACCGAACCATTTACCGTACCCCTGTTCCCCAGTGAATCATAAACTGTTATATTGTCAAACACAATTTCGGTGGGGTTAAAGATGATATTATCGGCCAGGGAATAGGTTACTTTGGTGTAACCTATCATGAGTTCTGTTCGCATGGCGTTCACCTCCCCCGTCAATTTGGGTTTTTTAAGTGTGCCACCCAAATGCATGGTTCCGCTGCCATATCCTTTCAAATTGGCAAGGAAACTATTCAGGAAGGGATAAAGGAAGCCCAGCTTAAGGTTTTGCAGTTCTATGTCCAGGTCGATTTTATCGTTCTCTTTTTCGGGATAATAAAAGCCCTTAACACTTAAAGGCATACTTTTACCGGCGTTACCCTCATAAATTACTTCCATATTTACATCGAGCGATTGCTTGGAAGGATTCCAAATGGTGATGATCCTGGCATCGCCTAATGTCCGGTGATTAAATGCAAAAGATTCTATTTCCAGATCGCTGGTAAATTTTGGGGCTTCGTATACGTTCGAAATAGTCGCTTGTCCATCGATACGGCCATCCATATCAATGCCTGCAGTGCGGAAAAATAAATCGAAATTCGATAGGGACAGGTTTTCAAAGTCCATGTCAAAATCCTCAGTGGCATCTTTTGCGAATTTACCGTTCATTTGCAAACGCTGTTCAGCCGTGCGAATATCATAATCCCGCACGGTAATCGATGAAGAATCGATTTCGAGATAATTACCGGGTTTTATGGTCCAGCTTGTATCGTTTACCAGCATATCCGCTTGTGTTATCTTCATACCCACTTTCGGGTAAGTGCTCAGATCAACGAAACCGGTTATTTCGCCTTTGTTTTTTGAAGCTTCGAGTGGATCATTCCAGCTCACAAAATAATGCACCGTATCGGCACGCAGGTCCGTGGAGAAGATAAAATCATCCATGCCCAGCACCAGGGTGTCTCGCTTACGCTTACCTTTATCTTTAAGGATCAGCTCCCGGGTGCCTGTTTTAAGCATAACCCCTCCTTCATATGATCGGCTGGTCAGGTACCAATCGTCAAGCTGATATTTGCCCAATTTGATAAGGTCCGATTTTCCGAATACCCGTAAGAGAGAATCTCTTGTATCGAATTGAACCCTGAGGCGGGTTCCAGGTGATATAGATAGGGTTGGAAGGAAGATATCCGTTAGCTTTTTACTTTCTTTAATGGTTACATCAAGGTTCACTACCTGGTTGCTCACTTTTTGCGATTGGTATTTTAGTTTAAGGGAAGGCATATAATGATTGATAAAAGAAGAAAATGACTTTCCAAGATCGCTTATGGTATAATTGCCATCCACATCCACTTCAAAAGCATCGGATTGCATACGCAGAAACTTCCTGGTTTTTGAACGGCCATCGATGGAAATATCGAGTTTACTTAGTTCATATGTTTTTTCCTTTTCGATAAAATAGGTGCTGTCGATCGTTATGGTCCCTCTCATGTTATCGGGGTCTTTTCCAATGAAGTCGGTATTAATGCGGGTAGACAAAATTGCTGTAGTATCACGGTTGGCCAGATTTAATTTGGTAATCCAGGCGCTGTCTATGATGGCATTAAAATCATAGATGGGTAAGTCACCACCGAAATCGACCAATCCGTTAAAATCAAGTTTGATGAGGTTATCGAAAATAGCCAGTTTACCGTTAAAGCGCTGCTCCGCCAGATTGCCTGAAATATTTATGCTGTCATAACTATTATTTCTAAATACCAATGAATCGATTTGTCCTGTAAGCGCCAGATCGACAGTTTTTTGCGACAGGCCACTACCTTTAACTTCAGCTTTTAAATCCATAGTGCCCAGTTCGTCTGATCCCGTTAACCGTCCCAGATGGAAGTTGTTGGTGCTGAGTTTTCCATTATATGCTAATACCTGATTGTCGGGTTGGCTTTTTAGCGCTATGTCGGTGGCAATATGACCCAAGTTGGTGTAGAAATCGGCATAGGAAACAAAATCGTTATAAAATCCGGTAAATTTTCCCTCTATTCTAAAGCGCCCCAACTTCCAGGCCATAGCAGGAACTTTGAGTGTTTTACCAGCCGGAAGCTTTATGTTCGTGATATCCGAAGCCGACGACTCAAATTTATCGGCCGAAAGGTGAATAAAGGTTTCTTTTATATCCGGTAATCCGGTCATATCAATATTACCGGCAAAACGGGTGTGTTTACCAATGACGAATTTAAAATCGCGGGCTCTTATCCTTTTAACTTTCCCACTTACAGTTCCTTCCAGGTCAATGGTATTATCCATTCCATATATGCCGGGGACAAAAAAGGCCAGATCCCCCATGTAGAGTCGTGAGGGTTCGAAAAGAATATCCATGTTAACCTTATCGACAAAATCACGTAATGGTTTATTATCTTCATGATTTAGCTTGAGGTTCATAGCCAGGTTGGAGTTATTGGTCTTGATGCGCAAATTGTTGGCCAATATACCTGCCGGGCTGTATTTCACAACAGCGGCCAGATGCTCTAGTTCAAACCCTTTATGCTCTTGCAGGCCAAGATGGTTGATTTTGGCCGTTACCGTATCGCGTTCAAGATGGATGTGCTCGATATCAGTGGTTAAATTATTTATTACCAAATGATTAGGCTCAATACCGTTATCTTTGAATGGTTTGTTGTGATTGGAATAGGTAAAACGGGTGTTTTCAATGGCAAGTCCTTTACAGGAAATATTCCATTTAGTCCTAAGGGAATCGGGCTTGGGAGTTCTAAAATAATTAATGAACAATTGAAGGTTTATGGTAGTGTCATCCTTATACTTGCGCAAGTTGATCACCGAGCGTTGAAATTTGATCTTATCCACAAAAATATGGTTGTCGCCTCTGTCGATCCTGTCCACATCCACTTTGATCTTTTCGGCATAAAGGAGGGTGTCATTGTTACGATCTTCTGCGTAAACACCTTTTAATACCAGGTCGAGGTACCAATTAAGATCCACTTTTTCAATGCTCACCCGGGTGTTAAGATCATCGCTAAGCTTTTCGGTTAATTTTTCAATGATATAGGTTTGCACTTTACTGTTTTGCAAAATGGTATAACCGGCAGCTACCAGCAACAGTATAACAAAGAGTAATCCAAGCAGTATTTTAAACCTTTTTTTGATAATCTTTACCCCTTTAAAAGTTTATACAAGATTATTGATCGAAATACGTTAATTTGCAATAAACCATATCAGTTAAGCTTCACAAAGTTATGACAAAAAGCGTATCTGAATATAAAAATCGCTGGTCACTTTAATTTTGTTAAACAAGTAAACGATTCAATACGATGGCAGCATATATTTTGGGCATAGAATCTTCGTGCGACGATACCTCGGCAGCGGTTATCAAAGACCAGGTGATTTTGTCGAATGTAATTGCCAACCAAAAGGTTCATAAGGATTATGGGGGTGTGGTCCCAGAATTGGCTTCCAGGGCGCATCAACAAAATATTATTCCTGTTATTGAAGCAGCTTTGAGCGAAGCCGGCATTGACAAAACGCAACTCAATGGCATTGCCTTTACACGGGGTCCCGGATTACTGGGATCGCTGCTGGTAGGAACATCGTTTGCCAAAACCTTTTCCATGGGGCTTGGGGTGCCCCTAATCGAAGTGGATCATTTGCAAGCCCATATTCTGGCCCATTTTATTAAAGATAATACGGCCGCAAATCACCATCCTGAATTTCCTTTTCTTTGCTTAACGGTTTCGGGTGGTCACACACAAATTACAAGGGTTGATGATCATTTCGAGATGAAGATCATCGGGCGCACCATTGATGATGCTGCCGGCGAAGCATTTGACAAGGCTGCCAAGATAATGGGATTGCCTTACCCCGGTGGACCAGTGATCGATAAGCTGGCAAAAGAGGGAGATCCCCACAGGTTTCAGTTTCCTTATCCCAACATTTCCAATCTCGACTATAGCTTTAGTGGCTTAAAAACCTCGTTCCTGTATTTCCTTCGTGATGAACTGAAAAAGGATGAGCAATTCATTGAAAATAATAAAAAAGACCTTTCGGCTTCCATACAGAAAACCATCATCGATATCCTGAATAAGAAGCTGATAAAAGCTTCACAGGAGACAGGCATAAATGACATTGCCATTGCCGGAGGAGTTTCGGCCAATTCACATTTCCGGAGCGAAGTTTACCGGATAGGAGAGGAGCAAGGCTGGCGTGTATTTATCCCAAAATTTGAATACACCACCGATAATGCCGCCATGATAGCGGTTACCGGACTCTTCAAATATAAACAGGGACAATTCACCGATCAGAAGGTGTCGCCTTATTCAAGGAGCAGGTTATAATGTTTCCTGGATAAGCAATACACTTTTGTATTAATCATTCGTTTTGATGCTCAAGATACCAAAATTGAAGCTCTATACTGGGGCTTTGGGATTTTGATTGCGCTTATGCTATTCTTAATGGGATTTGTCTTATGGGACCGGCATACTGCCATGAAACCTATACGGGATGATACTTTCTTGCTGAAAAATAAATGTCAGGAAGTAAAAACTCTATGGCTTGGTGTTTAATTCAATATCATCTACTGATCGAGCTCAATAAACCCACCTTTTTCCCAGGCAATACGGATGCGGTCTTTGCGGCGGTCATAATGATACAGATAAGCCGGCCTTACGCCTTGTGGAAGATTATTGCTGATGTAACGGTTCATTAAATAATCATACAAATAACCGGCATATTTTCTTCCCAGCATCTCGCTCAGCTTATATACAGCATCCACCGGCATGGTGTCGATTTTGTAAATAAACTGATGCTGGCCTTCATATACCTCACGATAATGCCCTTTCAAATCATCGGTAACATAGTGGCTGGCATAAAGCACCTCGCTTTCATCGGAATTTACTTTGGATAATTCGAACCAGGTGTTGATATTCACCGCATTCAAGTCAAATTCCTTATAAAAATAATCTTCACTAAAATAAGCCTCCTCCGTTTCTTTCCGAACATATTCCTCAAGCTCGATTTGGGAAACATTCAGCATATAAGCCATGGAATCCTTTTGCAGGAATGATTCCATATATTGGGGGGTGTATACATCAAAACCATATTCATAAAGCCCGTCGATAAAGCTATTCAAATAGGTTTCGAGAAAAACGCTGTCGGAAATGTATTGCAAGTATTTGCTCCGGTTGTAAATAACCGAGTCCGTTTCGGCTTGTGTAAGGGAATCGGGCAGCTCATTGCGGTTGATCCTCTGATTCTCCTTGTAAACCACATCAGTAGGCATTAACATAATGGAGACCTTGTCTTCCTTTGAAATGAATTCCTTGGCTAATCTTCTTGGGGGGCTACATGCCGAAAAGGACAAAATCAGGACAACTAAAAGCAACATTAGCTTGCTTCCTTGTTGCTGTCCGGTTATTCGTTTTAGTAAATCGGGCATTATTCAGCTTGTTTAGTTCTTAAGCAGCGCTTCACCAAATGCCTTGCCAAATTCACGACATTGCTGCTTTTCCTCACCTGTCGGGGTGAATTTGACAAATAGGCCATCATTGAATAAGTTCAATTTCAAGTTCTTAAGGTTGGAATTGATCTGGTTTGCGTTTTCGCCGCTCCAACCGTAAGAACCAAAGGAGGCTGCCAGTTTTTTCTTATCACGAATAGGTGTCATTACCCCAAATAGCTTGTAAACCGGCAAAAGTATGTTTTGATTGATCACCGGTGAACCAACCAGTACGCCGGAGCACTTGGTTATATGGGCTTCCAAATCACCAACCGACATGTGTTCTATGTCACACACATCTACTGTTATATCACCGGCCTTTTGGATTCCTGCTGCAATTTCTTCGGCCATCATACCAGTTTTATGATAAGCTGAAACAAACGGGATAAAGACATGCTTTGTTTCCGGGTATTTCATGGCTTCTTCGGCATACTGCTGCGACATATCCACGTACCGTTTCCAATCGGAGCGCAAGATGGGACCATGCCCGGGGGCTATAATATCTATATCAAGTGGTTTGATCTTGTCGATGGCCTTTAACATAAACTTGCTATAGGGCTTCAGGATAACGTCAAAATAATATTTAAAAGCGTCATCCCAGTTATCCACCAGATCATCAAACATACGTTCATCGCAATAATGTGCCCCGAATGAATCACAAGTAAACAGCATTTTGTCTTCCTCCAAATAGGTATAAATGGAATCGGGCCAGTGCAGATTGGGTGCATTTATGAAACGAAGGGTTTTGTTGCCCAAATCGAGTGTATCGCCGCCTTTTACGGTGATGTAATCGAATTCACCTTCCATCATATCCTTCATATATCGGATGGCATTACCGCTTCCAACAAGCTTTGCATTGGGTGCTATCCTTAACAGGTTTTTCACATTACCCGAATGGTCCGGCTCGGCATGATCGAGAATAATGTATTCAATTTCGCTGGGATCACCTACTTGTTTGAGCTTTTCGAGATAAGTTTCCCAAAAATTCTCTTTAGTAGTTTCGATTACCGCTTTTTTATCGGCATCGATAAAATATGAATTGTAGGTAGTCCCGTATTCGGTTTCCATAACCACATCAAAGGTCAGCAGGTCGGGATCGAGTACGCCCACCCATTTCACATCTTTTGTTACATCAAGTACCTGATTATCTGCCATAAGTGTTTCTTTTGTTTTCTCTCCAAAATTCCGTTTAATAGAACCCTTCACTAAATATATATGTTCAGCCTAATTGAATTTAAATTCCATTTGTTGCGTGCCATCATCATGGTCATCATCGGAAGAATCCGTAGTATTGGTTTTTTCCGTGGATTCCTCTTCTGATGAAGGAGCAGATTGCTTTTCTTCTTCCCGGACCGGTATCAATAATTTGATCTCCTTCACCGGTTTATCGGTTAGGCGTTTCCCTTTTGCCTTATAGCTTTTTATGCCGATGAATTCAGTTGCATCGATCTCTTCATTATCAAGAGGTTTTTTTAATTTTTTGTTATCGAAAGCCACCTCCAACCAAGGATTTTGAGCCATTGTCACATGCACTAGCTTCGAACCGGTTTCGGCGTCGATAAAATCGACCCGTTTGTCGGTTTCCTCCACCTGGAACCGCTTGACATAATAAAACTCCTTTTCCCCGTGATAATATACTGCTGTGATCACCTTTTCGGGATCGAATTTTTCAATATGGATCAAATCATCCTCGAAATGGGTTTGTACATCAGGAGTATATAGCTTATAGGAACCCGATTTCATCAACGTGAATAGCTTATCGTTTTTGAAGTTACCCAGGTATTTCCCTTTCTCATCGGTGTTGAGCCGTTGCACTTCTTCATCGAACCAATAGTCCAGCCCGCCCAGGGTAGAGATACCTTCTTCCTTTTTGGTGATTTTTTGGATGGGGTAACGCGAAAGGATGTTGCCTTTGGCGGTTCGTCCTTTAATGGCCAATTCACTGAAGTCGAAATCGAACGTACGTTTTTTCAATCTGGGGCGCGGGTAAAGCAATATTTTAATGATCTCTGCTTCCCCATTTGGATTAGCTGAAAAATAGAGGATCTTCGAACCGGAATTGCCGCGGGTAAGATCGTACTCTTTATCGCGGGTGATTCCCAGCACCGCGAATCGTTTGGCAAGATTATGGCCACCTTTACCATCGCGATATACCATGTTGTATATGGTTCGTTCATCATTGCGTTTAAAAATATCGATATGGATCACATCCTTACCCACAAATACCTTATCGGTTACCTTGGTTACAATGAAGGTTCCATCTTTCCGAAATACAATAATATCATCAATGTCGGAGCAATCGGCTACGTATTCGGCTTTTTTAAGACCTGTTCCGGCAAAACCTTCTGTGCGGTCCACAAAGAGCTTTTGGGTAGCGGCCGCTACCATACTAGCTTCAATGGTGTCGAAGCTGCGCATCTCGGATTTGCGCTCACGACCTTTTCCGTATTTCTTCTTGATCTTGCGGAAATAGTCAATGGCAAAATCCACCAGATTCTCCAGCCTGAATTCCACCAGTTCCAATTCTTTCTTCAATTCCTTCATGGCTTCGTCGGCCTTAAAGGAATTGTACTTAGAGATGCGTTTGATCTTTATCTCCGTTAACCTGATGATGTCATCGCGGGTCACTTCGCGATACAGGTTTGGCTTGAAGGGATCAAGACCCTTATCGATGGTATTAATGACTTCTTCCCAGGTTTCACATTGTTCGATGGGTCGGTAGATGCGCTCTTCGATAAATATCTTTTCGAGGGATGAAAAGTGCAACTGTTCCAGCAATTCCCCTTTTCTGATCTCCAGCTCTTTTTTGAGAAGGTCTACAGTATTTTCGGTGGAGATTTTCAGGATATCCTTTACGCCCAGGAAACGCGGCTTTTCTTCATCGATAACACAGGCATTGGGTGATATGGACACTTCACAATTGGTAAAGGCATAAAGGGCATCAATGGTGGTGTCAGGGTCTGTGCCGGGGGCTAAGTGGATGAGGATTTCCACATTTTCGGCTGTGTTATCATCAATTTTTCTGATCTTTATCTTGCCCTTATCATTGGCTGCAATAATAGAATCTATCAGGCTGTTGGTGGTGGAGCCATAGGGGATTTCGGTAATTGCCAGGGTTTTACGGTCTGCCTGGGTGATCTTGGCCCTTATCCTGACGCGCCCGCCACGTTTACCTTCGTTGTATTTAGTAAAGTCTGCCATTCCTCCGGTGGGGAAATCGGGGTAAATCTCAAAATCTTTCCCTTGCAGTATCCTGACGGAGGCGTCGATCAATTCGTTAAAGTTGTGAGGTAAGATGCGGGAAGATAAGCCCACGGCAATACCTTCAACGCCCTGCGCCAGGAGCAACGGAAATTTTACCGGTAAAGTAAGCGGCTCCTTATTTCTTCCGTCATAGGATGCTTTCCAGGTTGTTGTCTTTGGGTTGAACACCACCTCATTGGCAAATTTCGACAACCGGGCCTCGATATAACGGGGCGCTGCTGCACTATCGCCGGTGTGTATATTGCCCCAATTCCCCTGGGTATCGATTAAGAGATTTTTTGTTCCTAACTGCACCAATGCATCTCCGATAGCGGCATCACCGTGGGGGTGATATTTCATGGCATGCCCGATAATGTTGGCCACTTTGTTGAACCTGCCGTCATCCAATTCGCGCATGGCATGCAGGATGCGGCGGTGAACCGGTTTTAATCCATCCACAATATTGGGTACGGCCCTTTCGAGTATGACGTAGGATGCATAATCGAGAAACCAGTCCTCGTACATCTCGTTCAAATGGATGCTTCGCACCAAGTGGCCGGCAGGATTTCCATTCTCCTCGCCCTGTTTGCCTTCTTCGTTTTGTCGGTTATTTTCTTCGTTCTCACTCATCTAATCTCGCTTTCCTCGGTTCGTTTGTGTTTAGGATGATACTGGTAATCCTATTGCTCAATGGTCATGGAGCTTCTGACCACATTCCAGGTAGCCGGTTTTCAATATGTTGTCTGTTCTCTTCAATTCAGCTTCTCCTTATTTCCAAAAACGAAGTATGAGTCCTTCGGCGAGCAAAAATAACAAAGCTGCTAAAACAAAATATATCCATAGCTGCACGCCTTTACTTAAGCGGGTTATTGCTTTCTTAACATTTTCGGTTTGTATATCAAGAACTGAAAATGACTCCAACTGGTTATCGGCTATCATTTGTTCAAGCTCATCCTTGGTGTAATAATTTAAAACGGATTCGGTACGGTCGTAATTGTAAGCAATGCCGGCCACTTCCTTTTCCTGTTTTACAATGCGGTAGTTGCCTGTTTCCTTAATTTGTTCATGAGGATCGATGATAACCTGCCCGGCCGATTGCATGTGCGAAGGAATGATATCAAAATCCCCGTTGAAGCTTTTTATATGAAATACTTCCTCATTCTGTATATTAATGTTGCGAAGCCTGATAGCGGAGCTTTTGCCAATGGTATGATAAAGCCGTTGAGGTGGATGGCTCAGGAGTGCAATTTTATAAAGCGTGGGAACAAACAGGGCATGGCGGGGAAAATTCGAGAAATCGCTGTCCAAGGGGCTGGTGAAAAAGTAAATATGCCCATTTTCATAAGGTGTTTGGGTAAGGAACACATCGCCGTTTTGCATGGTTAAAACCGGTTCGGTGGGTGAGCGGGAGATCAGCCGCAAGGGATAATGTGCAAAAACTGCCGGGAAATCCATGTTTTCAGGAATTTCTTCAAAAACATCCTGGTATAAAAGATGAGAGGTGTTAATAGAGCTAACCTCTGTGCTGGCCGTATCAATTTTCTCCAATCGCCCTATCCTGAACTGGCCAAGAAAGGTTTCATAACTCGAGCGTTCGATATCTTCCGATGGAAATACAGCAACACTGCCCCCGCTTTGCATAAATCGTTGGAGTTGCCGGATAAGGCCGGTTGGAAGATTGTCGAGGTTATTTAATACAATAAGCTGATAATCGGATAAGCCGGAATAATTGATTTGCCGCAATGCGGTTTGATCAAACACAAAAACCGAATCTCTCCCATACAGGGCATTTAAATAAGCGCTTTCTTCATCATCATTTATGGCCAATACCGGGATGGTGGCATCAACACGGTATGAGATATAAAAACGATCATCGTAAGTTACCGGGTAATCGTTGATCTCCAGCTCGCCGTATTTAATGCCCGGGGAATAATGGGTATAAGCCAGGTCCACCTCGGTGGAGGAACGGGGCTTTATGCTAAAACTCGCCAGGGCTTTTTGCTGTCCACCAATTCGGAGCTTAACCGGAATTTTTTCATATTCCTTATCCGATGAATTAGTAATGCTGACTTTAAGCGTAACGCCCTGGTTCACCTGCTGTATGGGTGTTGTAAACCAGCAGCTATCGATAAACAGGTTGCTTGTATTATCTGCCGTAAGCGGTACAAGGACAACATCCAGGGTGGTGTCTTGCTTTAGTTGAGCAAAATCAAATGTATTCTTTTGAAAATCAGAGATTATATACGATGTCTTATTAGATCCTGTTTGCTCATTCAGCAAATCTTTTTGCCGGGTAAGCACTTCGCTAGCCCTGCGTGAAACCGGGCTGATGTTGATCTGCTCAAGCATTTCATCCATCTCGGTTTTGCTTACAAGCCGTTGGTGGATGCCTCTAAAATTATTGGTAAGCAATTGAAAGTTATCGGTATTGCTATAGGTATTCACAATTTCACCGGCTTTTCGGCGGGCTACATTCAGGAGTCTGCCTTCGGTGGATTCCACCTGCATGCTAAAGGAATTGTCGATAAAGATGCTTACGGCATTTTTGCGGGTTACTTTTTCTTCGTTGGCATCAACCGGTATGAAAGGTCGAGCAAATGCAAAGACCAGGGCCGCAATGGCTAATATTCTCATCAATAAAACGATCAAATGCCTTAATTGCGATCGCTTTTGTGTTTCCTGTTTTAATTCTTTGATAAAGCGGACATTGGTAAAAAATACCCGCTTAAATCGGCGAAAATTAAAAAGATGGATAATAATCGGTATCGCAATGGCCGTTAAGGCATATAAGAATGACGGATGAGCAAATTCCATAGAATTGTTGCGTTAATTGTTTTTTCAATCAAAGGGCAAAAATAACCATTTTCTATGGTTGGTTGTATTGAATAGCCCTATTTGGGACAATTTTAAAGTCTTGAAAAAGAATACTTTAAAACAAACATGGTTTAGAGTCAATTGCTTAGCTTGTTAGTAACTCATTGAAGGAATCGATAGAATTTAAAAGTTATTATTATATTTTTGATCTCATATGAATAATCCAACCAATTCCTCTCAGAACAAGAAGCGGGAAAAATTAACGCAAGGCCTTATAACACAGGCATCTTATGAGCACGGTAAAATCCCTCCTCAGGCGGTGGATATTGAAGAAACCGTATTGGGCGCCATGATGCTCGAGAAAGATGCGCTTACTTCGGTAATCGATATTCTAAAACCGGAAGTCTTTTACAAAGAAGCGCATCAAAAGATATTTGCGGCCATGAAAAATTTGTTTGCCAATTCGCAGCCGGTCGATATTCTCACTGTGACCAATGAGCTAAAGTCATCCGGTGAGCTTGAGCTGGTAGGAGGCCCTTATTACATCACCCAGCTTACCAATCGTATTGCCTCGGCGGCCAATATTGAATATCATGCGCGCATCCTGCTTCAAAAGTTCATTCAGCGGGAGTTGATACGCACTTCTTCTGAGATCATTAAAGATGCTTTTGAAGATACCACCGATGTGTTTGAGTTGCTCGATAAGGCCGAAAGCAATCTTTTTGCAGTAAGTGAAAGTAACCTGCGGCGTAGTTACGATGATATGCGCTCTTTGGTAAAAGAAGCCGTTCATCAAATCGAATCCGCCCGCGATCAGGAAGGTCACCTCAGTGGCGTGCCCTCAAGCTTTACGGAACTTGATCGCGTGACGTCGGGTTGGCAAAAATCCGATTTGATCATCCTGGCCGCGCGGCCGGGTATGGGAAAAACAGCCTTTGCCCTGACCATGGCCCGTAATATTGCCGTTGACTTTAAAAAACCTGTGGCAATTTTTTCCCTCGAGATGTCGGCCTTGCAGTTAGTAACCAGGCTGATCGCCTCCGAAACAGGTTTAGGCGCCGGTAAATTGAAAAAAGGTAACCTCGAGCCCCACGAATGGGAGCAATTGCATGCACGTATCAACAACCTGATTGATGCACCGCTTATTATCGACGACACCCCGGCTTTATCGATCTTCGAGCTTAGAGCCAAGTGCCGGCGTTTGAAAGCGCAACATGATATTGAACTGATTGTGGTGGACTACCTGCAGTTGATGACCTCCGATGCCGGTAATAATAAATCAAACCGTGAACAGGAGATCAGCAATATTTCCCGTTCATTAAAAAGCCTGGCGAAAGAACTGAATGTGCCGGTGATATCTCTTTCTCAGCTAAGCCGTGCAGTGGAAACCAGGGGTGGAAGTAAAAAGCCCATTCTTTCCGACCTCAGAGAATCAGGCGCAATTGAGCAGGATGCCGATATTGTTATGTTTATATACCGCCCCGAATATTACAAGATCACTGAGGATGAAGAAGGGAATTCCCTTGATGGCGTTGCCGAAGTAAGTATCGCCAAGCACAGAAATGGGGCATTGGAAGATATCCGTCTTAAATTCATCAATAAGTTCGCCCGTTTTACCGATCTGGAGGAGCATGAATATGCCCAGACCGATCTTACGCCAAATGAAGATTTTGAAAGCTCCGGGCAAACCTTCACATTCCAATCGAAAATGAATGATGATGACGATCAGGAGGAAAAAGGTTTTGATAAAGACGATAATGTACCTTTCTAGGAAGTTCTTGATACAATAACGCAAGCGTTTCAACGCTATGTGGAAAACACCTGCTGTTATGTTTAAACGAATTATCTTTATTGGGCTGCTGCTTATCAGTATAAGCTCTGCCAAAGCAGCTTACATGCTTATTCCCATGGATGAAACCCAGGAAAATCACCTCAAGGCCTATGGAATCGCTTATTGGATTCTGGAACGTGAGGTGGAGGTTGATTGGCTGCTCAATTACCGGGGTGGTAGTTTTATGAGCAAATATCACCAGTCCATCGAAGATGAATGTAATATTCGTGGTGTGAGCTATGAAGTAATTGCCGATGCGCAGAGTACAGCCATACTGCGAAAGATCTCCGACCCGGGAACCAACATGAACAACGTGAAACTTCATAAAGCGCCCAAGATTGCTGTTTATGCCCCACCGAACAACCAGCCCTGGGACGATGCCGTAACACTTGCCCTTACCTTTGCCGAGATCCCTTATGAGCTGGTTTATGATGAAAAGGTGATGCAGGGGAAATTACCCACCTATGACTGGCTCCACCTTCACCACGAGGATTTTACCGGGCAGTATGGGAAATTTTGGCGGGCTTATCGTAATGCAGCATGGTACCAGGAAGATGTAAGATTGTCGGAAGAAATGGCCAGCAAGCTGGGCTTTAGTAAGGTGTCGCATTTAAAACTGGCCGTGGCAAAAAAGATCAAAGAATTTGTTGCCGGTGGCGGTTACCTGTTCTCCATGTGCTCAGCGCCCGACAGTTTTGACGTTGCCCTGGCAGCCGAAGGTGTGGACATTTGCGCCGAGATGTTCGATGGGGACCCGGCCGATCCCAATGCTCAACAGAAGCTGGATTATAGCAATTGTATTGCTTTTGAAGATTTTGAACTGGTAACAAATCCCTATGAGTATGAGATATCTTCAATCGATGTAACCTACGACCGGAAGGTAAGCCGCCAGAATGACTATTTCACCTTATTCGATTTTTCGGCTAAATGGGATCCTATACCCACCATGCTTTGCCAGAATCACAAAAATGTGATAAAAGGATTTATGGGACAGACCACCGCATTTAACAAAAATTACCTGAAACCCGATGTGCTGGTAATGGGTGAAAATAAATCGGCCAACGAAGCCCGCTATATTCATGGCGAATTTGGCAAGGGAACCTGGACATTCTACGGAGGACACGACCCCGAAGACTATCAACACCGCGTAGGCGACCCACCCACAAGGCTGGAACTGTATCCCAATTCACCGGGATACCGCTTAATTCTTAACAATATCCTGTTCCCGGCAGCAAAGAAGAAGAAGAGAAAGACATAGGGAGTGGAGAATGGAGATTGGAAATGTAGATTGGAGAATGTAGAGTGGAGAATGTAGAGTGGAGATTTTAGATTTCAGCGTGTAGATTCAGAACTACTGATTCGTCTTAACCAATAATGTCTCTTTTCTTATCAGTAGTGTATTGAATAGCTGTAATAAGGTTGAACCATATAAAGCTTATAAGATATCACTGGCGTTCGGTGAAATTGCATTTAGCATGGAGATTTCCTGTCCGCCGGCAGGCGGGCTCCCTCAACAACCTCGCTATCGCTCGGTTGTTTCTACCAATGACAAGTTTTTGTTTTGTATTGATTGTGAGATAAATATGAATTGCTCCCGATTAATCGGGACAGGCTGTCGCCCCGAAAGCTTTCGGGGTTAGTCGACGGATTACAAAATGAGTTACCCTTTTTCCGGGTTTTAACCCGGCACCCATCCTATGGGCTAAAGCCCAGCATAGGTTGTAGACCCCTAAACCCGTTCGCTAAAGCGAACGCCTGCCCCGTATACTTCGGGGGCAATATATAGTTGCAGCGCTAATTGTCATTTTAGTTATGTGGGCTTTAAAAAAGACTGAAAATTCGAAATGACAAAATAGTTGTTGTTAGGGGGGTGGAGGCGGAGGGAAAAACGCAAAGCGTTTTTCCCCCCTCCTCCACCTAAACTTTTAAAACTTCAGGCAAAGCTAAAGGGACAGGCAGGGGTCTCCGTCGGGTTGCAGTCACCTTTGCATTTATACTTAGCCCACTTT
>JAIPAP010000141.1 GCA_021740045.1 Bacteroidales bacterium | reverse complement strand
TTGCCGGTGCATTCATTTTGATCAGATAGCCTTCGGAAGGTTCGGCATTACCAATACCATTTATCCAATCATTCCCGATCTTATGAAGCACGTCACCCTGATCATTTCGAATAAACTCAAGCTCATCACCCAGAATTCCGGTAAAAGCGTCCGGGGCATTGTAGGCCTGGGTAGGAAGATAGCTCACAAACTGGTAACCGGTTTCCAATTCAATGGGCGTTTCCGGGTCGATGATATCACCATGCATCCCGAATTGGGCATCATTATTCATCTTGAAGATATATCCTTCAAGCGTGTTCCAGTCTCCGATGCCATTTACCCAATTACCGCCTATTTTATGAAGCATATTGCCTGCACCGTTCCGGACAAATTCCAGGTCTTCGTTTAGAAGTTCTTCCAGTAGCATCATCATATCGGGATCATCGGGCATGAAATAGGAAGAACCAAAGTTATAACCCGATGCCATTTCTATCATTTGTTCATTGCCCAACTGGAAATCAACCTGTATAGTATCGAATTCATTCACTTCCAGGTTTATAGCCGAATCGGGTGGATAACCGTCGCGGGTAACAACAATCTTGTAATTATCGGACGGCAGCACATGGTTAAACTGGTAATAGCCATTGAAGGTAGTCACTGTGCTCGATTCGGTGGGGCCGGTCAGCTCCAGCAACGCATCGTCGAGTGAATCGCCGGTGATAAGGTCGGTAACGTATCCATAGATCATACCCATGTTGGCAATGTTCACTGTAACGCTGTCCTGGGCTTGACACCCGGCAGCATCGGTAACGGTAACCGTATAAGTGGTTGTTTCGTCTATTGATACCAAAGGACTGGAAGAGGTTGGATCGTCCAGGCCTTCTTCAGGAGTCCATTGATATTCATAAGGTTCTTCGCCATTGGCAGGCATTGCGCTAATGAAGGCTTCTTCATTGGGATTAAGCCAGATATCTTCGCTGGCGTCCACTGTTAAGTCGCAACCACAGGATTTCAGGATAAAACCTTGCTGTACCTCAAAGAAACCGCCATAACGGCCATTTCCGGAGAATTCAAATTGATTGGCCGATTGCACGGAAGAAAACATAAACCGCACTGGCTCACCGTTGCAATCGTTCAAAAATGCTTCTGCAATGGCTTGTGCGGCTTCTGAGCTATTCTGGGAATTATTCTGGGGAAGATCAAAGCCGGTTTCTCCCGAAATGATATCTTCTTCACCCATAAACTGGCGATAAATGATCTCCATGGTAAAATCGGGCATCTCACCGGTAAGCATTTCTTCTCCATCCAAACGGATGTGATAGGTTCCGCCCTGGTAAATACGCGTTTCTATATTATCTTCCAACCACCAATCAACACCTTCAATATCATCGCCAAGCGACATTAAACCAAATGAAATTTCAAGGTCCTGTGGCGTTTTGCCATAATCGATAAGCGCTTGTGCAAGCTGCGGCCAATTTGCGGTAGCGCCGTTACCCGCCATACCATTGGGAGCATCCGGGTCGATATTATCATAGTCGCGTGAAGCCATGTAATAGTAGGCCCATTCGATTGAGGCCGGCGGCGAGGGAAGATCATGGCCCCATTTGGCCGGTTCAGGACCGTTACCATCGGTATTCCAGGCTGCTGTTCCCTGGTGGGTGGCTTCCAGCCCGTCAAAAGGAATATAGGCAATACAGGTATCGGAACTAGCTGATAATATGGTGACGAAGCGGGTTTTCGAATCGGAAATAGTACCATCCGATACGGTAAGGGTTACCGGGTAGGTGCCGGCCAGGGCATATTGATGCACCGGGTTGGGCTCGTCGCTGTCTTCAATGCCATCATTATCAAAATCCCATGACCAACTGTTGATCTCGGTCATTTCAGCCTGGCTTTCATCAAAAAAGCTAACAGGAGTTGTCGCCGCTGCAATCATCGGATTAAAGGAGAAATTAGCTGTAATTGAAGGCTCTTCGGTATATCCAGCATATACATAGGCAGCGCCGTCGCTTGTAAACTGGTCATCATGATAGTAGGCCCCTATCAGCGTTTTTCCTCCCGAAATGGAAACCGAATGCCCGAATTTATCACCATTTTCGCCGTCGCTGGGGGTTAGTTCTTCAACCAAGTCCCAATTATCATTATTCAATTCATACAGGAAAGCTTTACCGGTATTCTGACCGTTAAACCATATGTTTTCATCACCTATTACAATAAAATCACCCGAAATGGCAATTTTTTCACCGTATGAACTTGTCCATTCTTCAGTGAGGGTTTGATGTTCAACCCATTCATCACCCACGAGTTTATAAACATAGGTCTTTTCATTTTCGGTACCGATAACGGCCCATTGTCCCGAAATATCAACACTGGTGCCAAAGCGGTCGAATTCGGCAACACCGGCGGCGATGAGTTTCTGGGTTTCCTGCCATTGGTTGCCGTCATAGTGATAAACATAAGCAGCGCCTGCACGGTCGCCGGCTTCATCTTCCTTTTTAGCGCCAATAATGGCCCAATCATTTTCCATATCCACGGCTATGCCGAATTTATCATCGGGTTGGTTGTCGGATGCAAACACCATTTGGTTGTAATCCCAGTTACCGGTTCCTTCATCAAGTTTATAGAAAAAGGCCGCACCTTCCTGTTCCCACTCACCATCGAGGTTCTTTTGGGAAGCGCCTGCAAGCGCCCATTCACCATCGATAGCAACAGAGCTACCGAAGCGCTCGGTAACATGAAAATCGGGGTCGGCCAGGTGATTTTGAAGCTCCCATTGGGCTCCATTACGTTTGTAAATAAAGGCAGAACCATCCGGCCCGATATTTCCCTGGCAATCGGAATCCCAGGCCGGCGCTCCTACCATTAGATAATTTCCCGAAGCAGAAAGACTGTAACCGTATTCATTTCCAAAATTGTAGCCGTAACCACAGGTGGCATCTTCGTTTATTTCATCAATCTCAATCCAATTGTCATTTTCCTGATGATATATACGAACCCGGCCACCGGTTTGCGCTTCATACAAATTACTGGCGATATACGCATAATTTCCGTCCACCTCTACAGTGGTACCAAAAAAGTTGCTTTGCTCCTGTATGTTAGGAGTGATCTTGTACTCATCCAATTGTGCAAAAGCTATGCTTGAAAGCAAAGTTGCAGCGATAATTAATAATACACGTGTTTTCATAAGTTTTATATTTTAAATTGATTCCAAAAGCAAAAGTAGAGCAGTGGCTTACAGGAAAAAAGCGATAACATATAAGTGGTAAGTTAAAATTGAAATCCGGTTATGAAGTTACGATAAGTGGTTTTTTCGTAATTTTATGCTTTGTATTGATGAGTGCAGTCTAAAAAGCCTAATAGCCCCTATCCCGAAAGCTTTCGGGACTAAAGGGGACTTTCTCAAACTGCTGATTTTTAGCAGTTCCCCTTTAGGGGTTAGGGGTAAAAATGGTAAAAATCAGCAGTTTGAAGGCTTTTTAGACTCGACTCATTGATAAGAATGAAAATTCATTCTGATAAAAACAGGCTTAATAGGATGATAAGAACTTTGATCATAGATGATGAGCAACAGAGCCGGGAGAATGTCCGCAGTATGCTCCAGGGCATAGAGGATAAGGTAGCTGTTGTGGGTGAAGCCGACAGTGTAAAGCGTGGCGTGGAGATGACCGGGGAACTGAAACCCGATCTGCTGTTGCTGGATATCCACCTGCAAGATGGGTTGGGCTTCGATTTACTCAATCAACTCTCGTTTACCGACTTTCATGTGATATTCATTACAGCCCATGATAATTATGCCATTCGTGCTATCCGCTTTAGCGCCATCGATTATATACTGAAGCCTGTGGATCAGTTTCAACTGCTCAAAGCCGTGCAAAAAGTTTACGAACAAAAGCATACCCAGGAGGAGAGCCAGGAAAAGCTAAAGGTTCTGCTTCATAATGAACGGCATAAGAAGAAGAAAATCGCCCTGCCGACTTTCGATGGCATCAACCTGGTGGATGTAAATGAGATCATCAGGTGTGAATCCGATGGGGGCTACACCCGGTTTTTTATCGAAGAAAAGAAGCCGGTGCTCGTTTCGCGAACCTTGAAGGATTATGAAGACCTTTTATCGCCTTATAATTTTTTCAGGGTGCATCAATCTCACCTTGTTAATTTAAACCATGTGGATCAGTATCTTAAGGAGGATGGGGGCGTATTGTTAATGGGCGACGGTAACAAAGTGGAAGTTTCGCGCCGCCGCAAAGATAAGTTGGTAAAGTTGCTGATGGATTTTGAAGGGTGAACTGGAATTTGAAATGCCGAAAAAACAGAAATCTTTGATTTCATATTTTTTCGGGCCTGTCCGAATGAATTCGTTCAGGCGGGCAGGCTCGAAAATTCATAAAAATCAGAGATTTTTGAATTTTGGGACTTGGAACTTAGGACTTAAAACTTAAAACCACTACAAAGTTCATGTGTTTTTTAGTAAAATAGGGAATATGAGTGAATTAGATGATTTAAAGGATTTAGTGTTAGCGCCTTATATCATGAAGGCTACGGCACTTATTGGCGTCAGCAGGAAAGTGGGTGGTAACCAATTCAGGCATGCCTTTGCCACGCTGGGCATACTCTTGGATTATAAGTATTTTAGCGACAGTGTATTATTAAAAGCTTCCATGCTACATGATTTGTTCGAAGATGTTCCCCAAAGCAGCATCGATGAGGTAAGAAATATTGATGCGCAGGCCGGGCAGGTTGTCAACCTGGTACTGGAAGTGACCAAGCGCCCCAATGAGTCGAAAGCCACTTACCTTGAGCGGGTTCTCCAAAAAGGCTCGCCCAAAGCCCATCTTCTAAAATCGGCCGACCGCATCAGCAATTTAACCGACCTCCATCTGGGGGTTTTCTCCACCGAAAAAATGAGTGATTACCTCGATCAAACCGAAGAGTATGTTATTCCTATGGCGAAAAAAGTAAATGGCAACATGGTCATCGAGCTCAGGGACCTAATATCAAGGCGGCGAAAGATGCTTAAGGAATAGGTTCTACCCTTAAACTCTATATTTCAGCTAACCCCACCCCTTACTCTAAGCTCTTTGCTCCATGCTCCATGCTCCATGCTTTATGCCCTTTGCTCTATGCTCTTTGCCCTATGCTCTTTGCTCCATGCCCTTTGCTCTTTACTCCATGCAACCAAATCTACTTTCTACCTTCTACTTACTACCTTCTACTTACTATCCTCTTCCTTCTAAAAAACACTGTACATCATCTCCTCAAAAGTATTCATCTTCAGCTCCCTAATTGCCTTCTCGTAGGCATCCAGGCCGGCTTTTTTATAATCGAGGTTCATGCCTTCTATACCCCTGGAATTCCCGCTGTATACCGGATTTCCTTCCTTGTCCCTGACCGAAAGGGTAAAATCGAGCAGCGCAGAATACCGGTTGCTCATTTCACCTCCCTTTGTGGTATGGGCGTTAATGGTCACAATGAAATCTGCGCTTTGCTTAGCTCCGGTAGTTTTAAAACCTCTGCTCCTGAGATGGTCTAACAGGCTGTTTTTCAAAACACCTTCCTGTAAAGGTTGATTGATGTTTTCCTCGCTGGATTCCACATAAAAGACCGGCTCTTCGATGGAAATATTCATTTTAGCCGAAGGAACATTCAACTGCCTCACGAGTTTGCGTATGGTAAGATCGGAAGTGGAAGAGCGCAGTATATCCTCCATATTAATAAAAATTTTAAAGATACCATTATTGCTCTTGGTGTCAACCTTTTCGATCCGAAATTGCAACCGGCCTTCATTATTGGAAGAGGCCTTGTCAAAAACCAGGGTTTGTGCTGTAAATTCAGCTTTGACGGGAACGCCTTTTAATGGCATGCCATTTTTACCCTTCACATGAAAACTCAGTTTATCACTTCTAATCTCGCTGCCCCTTACAACCTGTACGTTTGTCTTATCAGGAATAATTACTATATTATCCAACATTACCTGGATTCGACTGAGCATCTCATTGGCAAGATATACCTCCCGGCCGTTAAGATTTGTCTTTAAGGGCTCATTCAAATGCGCTTTTAATTCATCTAAGGCTTTCACGCTGGCACCTAAAGCATACCTGTATTTCCCTTCATTCTTATAGGCCAGCGAGGTTTTCCATTCCGACTTGGCCTGGGCTATGGCTTTTTCGATGCGCTCTTTTTTAATTTTTTTATAAAGCGATTTTGAAAGCCGGTAGTACACAAAGAATTGCAACTCATCTTCATAGCTATCTACTTGTTCATAACCTTTAAGCTCCTCTTCACTGGAGGTGGTAATATTGGAATTATACTGTTCGGAAAGCTGATCGTTAATTTCCGTTTGCTGCAATACCGAACTGCTTGATATGTTCACTGATATCTCTTCAGCCAGATTACTCAATGCCTTTTGCCGGGCAATTTGCTTATAGCGGTTCACATCCATCGATTTGGAGGCCGAACCGATTCCGATGTAATAAGCCTCCGAAACAGGTTTACTTTTAGCCCAGGCGGGGCGGTTTTCTCGCAGCCTGGCCAGGTCTCTTTGCGATGAGCAGGCTGACAACAGGAGCACGGACAAGATAACAATAAAATGTCTCATCATTCAGGATTATAAAGGTTGATTTTAGTTGCAATTCGATCGGCGCCCTCGTTAAGGGCATCATTTTGAAGCGATCCGATTGTTCTTATTTCGCGTCGGCCTTTGAGTAGCGAATTGAGCTCCAGGCGGGCAAAAAACTTGTCTTTTATTTCATCGTCTTCTGATTTCTTGTTTTTATATTTCCAGTAGCCGGGAACCAACTTACCCTTATCGCCATCGAAATCGGCAAAATGGATCTCATCCGACTTGGCCACCGAATAACTGCCGCTGGTAAGTACCTCACCGGTTTCGGTTGAGATCAGCTTAAAGCTTACAACACTCCTCACCGAATTTTCCTGGCTATATTCTTTATAGTACACTTTTTCATAACGAATGCGGGTAACCTTTTTGCCGGTTTCAGGGTCTTTCGCCTTGTATTCCTGCTTCAGATAGCCTTTTTCACGGTCGCCGTCCAGTTCGCCTTGATGAATGCTCATATTATTCAGCTCAACCGTAAGCAAGGCTTTGGCGCCTTTGTATTTGGTAGGATCAAAACCGATACCGCCATTGCCGGCAGAGGAAATGTTTTTTCGCTGTTCGCGCATGATCTCTTCGTCATGGGTGCGGTCGATCAACTGGATGAACGGATTGCTCAAATTGGTCAATCTCGATTCCAGCTTAGCCTGTATGGATGATGAAAGCTCCCGGTCGCGGGTACGGTTTTCGGGGGGCAGCATGGCTATGGTCACCTTTCCTTTTTCAAGGGCCTTGGCCTTAAGGCTTTCGGCACTCTTGTAATCGCCCGAATGAAGCAAAATTTCACTGAAAAGATCGTAAGCTTTCCGGTATTTCTCCTGGTACATGGCCTCTTTTGCCTGACGGTATCGCGGTTCATTATGGGCTTCGGCGTTCAGGTCTTTTACATTTTTGTAATCGGGTTCCAGTTCGATAATTTCATTAAAAGCCGCTTCGGCCTCCCCGAATCGTTCCTCCTGCAACAATTTATAGCCCTCTTTGTATTTGTCGGCCAAATGGGTATTTTTCACTTCCCGGTAGTACTGGTTGTATTCCCGCGGGAATGCCAGGTTAACGCCCATTCTTGATATGCGCTGGTGATAATTTTTGGCGTTATTATATTGATCAACTGCTTGTTCAACCAGGTCATTATTGTAGGCGGCTTTGAACTTTTTAAGCTTGTTATCCAAAACCACCTGGGCTGTCCTTTTAAGCCCCACCTTGGCATCGATGTTATCATTTTTGCGTTCCAGGGCACGGTAGTAATAACCGGAGGCTTCGGAGATCATACCGGCTTGTTCCAGCTCGGCTCCTTTTTTAGTAAGACGTTTCGAAACACATGAGCCAAAGATCAAAAGCACCAACAGTGAAACGATACAGAGTAAACGGTACGGCATATGTTTTTTAAGGCAAATTTAAACGAAATGTGGTATTTTCATCTTGATCGTAATCATTTTTTAAAAGGATGGTGGAGTCAGCGGGAAAAAAGCGAAGCTTTTTTCCCCGCTGACTCCACCCTATCCTCCCCCAATC
>JAIPAP010000140.1 GCA_021740045.1 Bacteroidales bacterium | reverse complement strand
GTGATCCCGATATCAAGCCGCAGGGGCTTGTCATCGCCAGGCAAGGCAACATTAGCGTTTTTGATGATCCACCGTTTACTCATGATTGATGAGTTTATAAAGCTTTTCAGGTGTAAAGGGCATACTGGTAAGCCTCACTCCCACTGCATCAAATACAGCATTGGCAATAGCGGGGGCCGGGCAATTTATGCCGATCTCTCCCACCGATTTGGCTCCAAAAGGCCCGCTTTTTTCATCCGAAGGAATGATCACTGTTTCCATTTCGGGAAGGTCATTGCTTCGCCATATTTTGTAGTCCCAGAATGAAGCATTGGTCATTTGGCCCTTTGCCGTAAAATGAAATCCTTCAAACAAGGCGTAGGTAATGCCGTTAACCGCAGCCCCTTCAATTTGACCCTCGGCCAATTTGGGATTGATGGCTTGTCCGCAATCCACTGCCGACACAAATTTGACCATCCGTATCTTACCGGTCTTCTTATCCACTTCCACCTCGGCAAACTGGGCGATGAAAGGGGGAGGCGATTGCTCGACAAAATGTGAGGCCTCGGCCTGGATCTGGGTAAGCCCCGATCCATAAAGGCTATTCATAGCGATTTCTTCGAGGGTGCAATGTTTATTATTTTTCGTATCCACTACCTTTCCAGCGGCTAATTTCAGTTGCCCCGGTTTTGCATCAAGTATCCCGGATGCAACATTCAATATTTGCTCTTTGATCTTTTCGGCGCATTTTTTCACGGCACCACCGGATACATAGGTTGTAGAAGAAGCATATGCTCCTACATCAAATGGGGTGCGATCAGTATCGGAGGAAAGGACCATGATGTTTTCGGTTTCCACATCAAGCACTTCCGCTGCAATCTGTGCCAGGATGGTATCGGAGCCGGTTCCGATATCGGTGGCGCCAATATCGAGGTTAAAGCTGCCATCATCATTCATCTTCATATAAGCTGCTGCCATGTCGATCATGGGAATACCCGAACCTTGCATGGAAACGGCCATGCCTACGCCCCTGAAAAAGTCCGGCCTGGTTTCGGTTTTCTGTCCCCGTTTTTTATACCAGTCAATTAATTCGGCTCCCCGGTCAATGCATTCATCCAGTTTACAGGAATTGACCACCTGTTCCACACCTTCCTTTCCTTCTCCCAATGCTTTGAAAACATCGGATGTTTCGCCGGGCTTGATATGCCATTGCTTGATATATTCCAGCATATCCTGTCCGGTTCGCCGGCAGATCATATCGATGTGCTGATTGATGGCAAAGTAGGCCTGTGTGGCGCCATATCCGCGGTATGCACCGCCAACGGGCAAATTGGTGTAAACCGAACGTCCCCTGAAATCGATATTCTTGATCTTATTCAATAAAGGCAGGGTTTTGGAGCCTGAATTGGAAAGCACAGTAAGCGCATGACTTCCATATGCCCCGGTATTCATCAGGTTATCCATGCTTAGGGCTGTAATTTCTCCATTATTCTTCACACCCATTTTCAGTTTCACCTGCATGGGATGCCGCTGGCGACCCGACTGAAACTCTTCCTTACGTTCATAAATCAGTTTTACAGCCCTTTTGGTACGAAGGGTAAAAAGCGCCACGTAGGGTTCGAGCAACACCTCCTGCTTGGCGCCGAAACCACCGCCAATTCTGGGTTTGATCACCCTGATCTTTTTCAGCGGATAATCGAGTACCTGTGATACAATACGGCGGGCATGAAAAGGCACCTGTGTTGCTGTAATGATCACCAGCCGCCCGGTGTCATCAAAATAGGACGCTGCCACATGCGGCTCTATGCAGGCGTGTGAGGCATAATCGCTGTTATATGTTTCTTCAACTACAAAATCAGCTTCTTCCAGGCCCTTTTGAAAATCACCCACGGCAAACTTAACTTCTGCAGCAATATTTTCTTTCGGTTTATAGGGAACAGGGATGGGATGAAACTCTTCCTTATCATGTATCACAGCAGCTCCCGGCTCCAATGCCTTCTCAGGATCAAAAACCGGGGAAAGCACTTCATATTCGATTTTTATCTTGCGGATCGCTTCTTCGGCCTGCTCAGCGGTTTCGGCAGCTACCATAGCCACAAAATCACCTACGTAACGAACCACATCATCAAAAAGCAGGGTATCGTATGGAGAAGGTTCGGGATAACCCTGTCCGGCAGTGGTGTAATACTTTTTTTTGATTTCCTTATGGGTAATGATATCAACAACTCCCGGCATGCTTAAGGCTTCCCTTACATCGATATTGATGATGCGGGCATGAGCGTGCGGGCTGCGCAGTATCTTTACCGGGAGACAATCGTTCAAACGGTGATCATCGGTAAACAGGGAACTGCCTGTTGCCAAAGCCAGGGCATCCGACTTTTCAACCGATCTTCCAATGGTACGATAGTTATTCATGGGCATTGATTTTTTGGGCGGCCAGTTTTACGGCATCAATAATTTTTACATAACCGGTGCAGCGGCAAAGTATGCCATCCAGGGCATCTTTAATTTCTTCATCAGTGGGTAAAGGTTTTGAATTAAGCAAAGCATGTGTTGTTAAAACAAATGCCGGTGTGCAATATCCGCATTGTACGGCACCCATTTCCACGAAAGCTTTTTGAATAAGATGCGGCTCATGGATGCTTCCGAGACCACCTACTGTAGTAATTTTCTTTTCGATAACCGCTGCGGTAAAGATCTTGCAGGAATTTACCGGCATGCCGTCAAGCAGTATCATGCAAGCTCCGCACTCCCCTTCATGGCAACCGTTTTTTACTTCAGAATAGCCGTTTTTCCGTAAGGTATTCAAAAGAATATCTCCCCCTTCGAAGGTTAATATCTTTTCTTCGTTATTGATATAAAAAGTTCCTGTCATAACTTATAATTTAAGCAATTCGGTTAAACCCCTTTCCAATTGTACCGCTAATGTATGCTGCAAATATCCGGAAGAGCCATGATGTGGTGCAGCAAATTTTATATCCAGGGAATTGGCTATTCCCTCAAGATCAATTTGACCAAGCGGCCGGTTTCGCAGCCGGTCTTCGATGGTGCCGGCACGCATAAACCTTCCGGTGTGACCGGTAATGGCAATGGCCACATCGTTTATCAACGCTTTCTCTTTTTGCACAAGAATACTGATTGTAAAAGCCGGCTGGTCATTTTCAGTTCTGGTCTCCCTGTAATACCATGATTCCCTGGACATATCAGGGATAATTATTTCCGTGATCAGGGTCTTCTCTTTTAGTTCTCTATTCACCAGATAATCTTCCACAGAATACACTCCGGCTGTTGGGCCTTCAAGCTCAACCTCTGCATCAAGGGCAAGCAACGGTCCCGTGAGATCGGACCAGTTAGGGGCCAGGTACAAACTTCCACCTATGGTAATCCGGTTCCGTATAGGAGTTGTAGCTGCCCTGCTAAGTGATTTAGAGAGTATATGGCCGGGAGAAAGCTGTTTTAATTTCTCAGCTATAGTATGATAATCGGTCATACTGCCGATGCGGATAAAACCTTTCTCTTGTATGATATAGGACAACGGAAGTTTATGCAGCGCCACCAATTTGTGGTATCCGCTTAATTTTTTACCGGATAGATGCGTGCCCCCACCATGCAATAGAACATCTTGCGATTGGAGCAACTCAACCGCTTCCTTTGTATTTTCCGGATAGAACCAACTGATATTTTTCATCGCGCTTATTATAATTGGTAAAAAACCCCGAAAATTAAAAAAATACCTTTACATAACCTAACAAACCCCTGTTTAGACAGGCAATTTAAAATGATTTTAGTTAATTTTTGCTCTCGATGAAAAAAACAGTAATTTGCAGAAAAGAAAATACATTTATGAAGCTAAAAAGGATGAGATCGTTCCGAACGCCGGCCAAGGAGCACCAATACGGACTGGTCCTAAGTGGTGGAGCAGCCCGGGGATATGCCCATGTAGGAGTGTTAAAAGCACTGAATGAAGCCGGTATATACCCCGATATCATTTCAGGAGTGAGTGCGGGAGCTATTGCCGGGGCCTTTTATGCCGACGGGCATCATCCCGATGCAATTATCGAAATGTTTTTCAGGAACAACCTTTACGAATATATCAAACTAAGCATACCCCGTATGGGTATTGCCAGCATGACAAAGATCAGGGAATTGCTGCGCAACAATTTGCATGCTAACACTTTTGAGGAATTACAAACACCACTAATCGTCAATGCCACAGATCTGAATCATGGCAAAACGGTTTACTTTAGCAAAGGTAAATTACTGGATGTGGTGATAGCCTCATCGGCTATGCCCATTCTTTTTAACCCGGTAAAAATTGATGGCACTACGTATGCCGATGGAGGCATTATGAACAACCTACCCATAGAGCCTTTGATGAACAAGTGCGAAACCCTTATTGCAGTAAATGTGAATCCACTTACAGCCAAGGATGATTTTAACAACCTTGCCTCGGTGGCCGAACGCACCTTTCAATTGGGTGTTTATGCGCATACCTCTCTCAAAAAGGACAAACCCGATGTTTACATCGAACCTTACGAACTGCACAACTATGGCCTGGTACAAGTAAGTAAGGGCCGTGAAATTTATGAAACCGGATACGAAGCTGCCAAAAGCCTGCTCAAGCAAATCAAGCTAAAGCCTAATAAAGTTGGGTGACTGGTGTTTTTAACTGATTGGCTGAGGGATAGGAGATTAATGATTGTAGATTGCAGATTAACCTGAAACTCGGAACCTGGAACCTGGAACTTGGAACTTGAAACCTGAAACTTGGAACTTAAAACCTGAAACTTTTATATCCCCGTCGTATTCAAATTCCCCAAGCTTACCGTGATTACTTTCTGCTGATTGGGGTCATCGTCATTAACCAGTTTTAGCGTTACTTGCAGGTGCAGGTTATAAATGGTCAGGTCGGTTTCTTTCGATTTTATCTTCCCGATCTTGAGAATGTCAGAATTGATAATACCGTTTTTACGGGAAGAATCGGTGCCAAAAATTTCATCTTTATGCGTTTCGAGATATTTGGGATCATAGGTTGTATTAAACTCATAAATGTTTGATATCTCATTCATGGTAACAATTTGCAGATTTTCTAGCCCTTCCATGTTGGTGGTGAACCATGAATGTACGTGCTGGTCGATCAGGCAACGGTTAAGGTTATCCTTTGATAAGATACGGGCATTGTTAATAATGGCTCGCCCGTAATAATTTTCTTTAAAGGAATAAACCTTGTCGAATGTAATTGCAAACCTGATACTGATGCCTCCAATGATCTTGCGCAGCTTCGGATAAAAGTGAAAAGCATTGTAGATGCGTAAAACGATGGTAAAATTGGCTGCAAACAGCAGCGAATGAAGTGGGTTATCGAAAATCAGAAAACCCCCGTCGCCTGTGCTGATAAAATTCTGCTCAATGGTTTTGCGGGCGTATTTCTGAAAGATAAACCTATGATTGGTCAGGCACAAATCAATGGTTTTTTGGAAAAGCATATTATACAGGAAAGGGATCAGGGTTTGCTCAAACTCCCCGTAGGAACTGTATTGATAAATATCAATCCCCAAAACCGACTTACGACTAATGCCGGAATAATCAACATATGCCTTTAATCGATCGTAAAGATCTTTCTCATCGGGTATAACATTGGTTTTCTCAAAAATAATGCGCTTATCGGCGCTGTTGAGTATATCTCTAATGGTTTCGTCGTTTAATACTTTTATCGGCTTGCTCATCATTCACTGGTTTTATTTATCCAAAAGTACAAAATACAAATATAATGGGTTTCATACGTTCACGTCATTCCATTTCCAAAAGCATGTCCCTATTTCCCTGATTGTCATTTTAATGTTTAACCCCGAATGGACTAATTAAAAATAATCTGAATAAGGATGCTTAACATGCACTCATGTGTTAAAATCCCGTGTTTTTTTATATTTGCACACCTTGAAGCAGAAAAGTAAACAAAAAATCTAAACAAATGATTGGAAAATTGTACATGAGAAACTTAGCTGGGATCATGCTTATAGCCATAGTGCTTTCGGGCTGTGGTTTAAGCAAGATGGTTAAAAACTATGATCAGGTTAATTATGAAGTAACACCTGAAGTGCTTGAAGAGCATGGCGATGAGGTAAAAGTAACCGTTGAGGGAACCTTTCCCGAAAACTATTTTCACAAAAAAGCCATTGTAAACTTCAAGCCTGTATTACAGTATGAAGGTGGTGAAACCGAACTCAACAGCATCACCTTAAAAGGGGAAAAAGCCGAGGGAGAAGGCAAAGTTATTAGCAAAGAAACAGGCGGTTCGTTCACTTATTCCGAAACTTTTAATTTTAAGCCTGAAATGAAGGCTTCGGAGCTGATGCTAAGCGCAGAAGCATCATTAAAAAACAAATCCGAAAAACTCGGACAACGCAAACTGGCTGATGGTGTAATTTACACCTCAAACCGCATTATGCATGATGAGAATTTGATCATGGCTCCTCATGGTTATGAAAAGGAAACCATCGTAACCAAAGAGGGTAAGATCTTTTTCCACATTAACCGCTCCAACCTGAACTGGAACTTCGATTTAAACAAGGAGAAGGAAACCAAGGAGCAAATGGCCAAACTAAAAGATTTTCTCTGCAAAGGCTGGAAAATCAAAAACATTGAAATCAGGGCATGGGCCTCGCCCGACGGTGAACTGGATTTTAATGAGAAACTGGCTGAAAACAGGATGGAAACTACCACACGCTACCTGAAGGGCGTTTTCGAAACACTTGCGGAGAAAGAAGGTTGCAAACTCGAAATCACCGATCCTGAAAATGAAACTAATTTTGTAACAACTGCCCAGGGCGAAGACTGGCAAGGCTTTATCCGTGAGGTTAAAGAATCGGATATTGATGAAAAGAACATGATCGTAAGGGTTGTAAATGCCGAAACCGATCCGCAGAAGCGTGAACAGGAAATCAGGAATATGTCGGTTGTTTTTGAAGAGCTGACCGAAACTGTTCTCCCACGCCTAAGAAGGGCCGAGATAGTGGTAAATTGCTACGAACCAAAATTCAGTGATCAGGAGCTTAAGGAACTGGCTGTTACCAAGCCCGACACCCTGAAGCTAAATGAAATGCTTTATGCGGCAACCTTGCACAACGATTTGAACACCAAGGAAGAGATATACGAAACCACCATTGAGCAGCACCCCAAATGTTGGAGAGCCAAAAACAACGCTGCTGCTGTGGCCATTAAACTTGGCAACCATCGCAAAGCTGCCGACTACCTCGAAAAGGCCGAAAAAGCTTCAAAAGGTAAAGGCATGGTAATGAACAACCTCGGCGCTATCGAATCGAAAAAAGAAGATTATGCCAACGCTAAATCACTCTACAACGAGGCTAAAAACAAAGGTACTGACGTAGATTATAACCTTGGTATTGTAAGTATCCATGAAGGTGATTATCAAAAAGCCCTGAACCATTTTGGCAATGAAAGGTGCAACTATAATGTAGCATTAACTGAGTTGATGCTGGACAACACCGCAGATGCTGCCGATCAGTTAAAGTGCACACAAAAGGATGCCATGGATTATTACCTGATGGCTGTTATCGGCGCCCGTACCGGTGATAACGATATGCTTTACGATAATCTTCGCAAAGCCATTAAGGAAGATACCCAGTATAAAGAAGAAGCAAAAACAGACCGCGAATTCATTGAGTATTTCGAAAAGCCTGAATTCAAGGAGATTGTAAAGTAAGCACAACTTATATATCTACAAAAAAAGCTGCCTTTTGGCGGCTTTTTTTTGTAAGAATATAACGATATTGTTCTTGAAATAATACATAAACAAACACTGTTGTCCGGGAGGAATGCATTTAGCAAGGAGATTCTCTACCTGTTCGGCAGACAGGCTCGCTTCATGCCGATGATCCCGATAGTCATCGGGATCATCGGCATAAAGCTCGGAATGACAAGTTGTTATGGTTCTGCCAAGGGGGCTGGGGGAGTGCAGCGCACCGCGCCGCAGCCCGCCCGCCCCCTTGCCCTCCATTTACTTAAATCCCTTGTCTTTCCGAATTTTCAGTCTTTTTTAAAGCCCACATAACTAAAATGACAATTTGCGCTGGAACTATATATTGCCCCGGAACTATACGGGGCAGGCGTTCGCTTTAGCGAACGGGTTTAGGGGTCTACAACCTATGCTGGGCTTTAGCCCATAGGATGGGTGCCGGGTTAAAACCCGGAAAAAGGGTTACT
>JAIPAP010000139.1 GCA_021740045.1 Bacteroidales bacterium | reverse complement strand
ATTCCACCGCTTTTTTTGATCAGCTCGATGATTATTTTAAAGAGAACACCTACCGCAGCAAGCGCAGGGATGCCCGGGATTTTATGGACCGCTTTGAACGGTTTTGGTTTAGCGGGTTAGTGGACAGCCTTCACCGCGGTGAAATCTACGCCACTTGTGATGCCATGCTTCAGGAGCGCATGAGACCGTATCCTTCTTTTCACACATACCTTAGTGCAGCAATGAGCCTTATTTATACCGAACCCTCCGATAGCTTGTTCCTTCGCTGGCAAAAAAGCATCAAGCCGTTGATCGATCTGTATCATAAAAGTGATTATGTTGATTATCTGAAAATAAGCCACAATCTTTTTGCTGAAAACAGGCTCTATGAAAAGTCATCACTAAATTGGGCCTATAAAGCCGATACGTTTCAGTTCGTTTATGATTCGGCGGCGTATTTTATCTTTCCTAAACTCGACTTGAGTTGCTATGCATTTGATGATAGCACACTTATTACCAATACCTCGGGCACTTATTATCCCATGGAGCACCGGTGGGAAGGGAAAGGCGGAAGGTTAAGCTGGCGAAGGGCCGGTCTTCCGGTCGATAGTGTTTATGCCGAATTGGGCAATTATACCATCGACCTGACCCATTCAAGTTTTAGCGCCGACAGCGTGGCTTTTCACAATAAGTTGTTTTTCGATGAAGGTTACTTGGGCTCGCTGGAAGAGAAACTGCTTTCCGATGTAACCCCCAAAAATGCCATTTATCCGAGGTTCTATTCCTATACCAATGAGATCTTCATTCCCGCTTTGTTCGGGGCTATCGATTATTCGGGAGGCTTTGCCATGGAAGGCGCCAAGGTGATAGGCACCGGGGTGGAGAAAAATGATGCCACCCTTACAGTGAATCACAACGATTCGGTATACATGCAGTTCAATTCCAAGCGCTTTATTATCAGGGAAAATAAACTCACCGCCAATCGAACGGAATTTAGCTTATTCCATGGTAATGATTCTATTTACCACCCGGGATTAAGCCTCAAATACCTGGATGGCAAAAAAGAGCTATCGGTTTATCGCGATGATAAAGGATTGGCCGGTAGCCCTTTTTATAACTCATATCATAATATCGATATGTATCCCGAGGCTTTTTATTGGACCCTGGGAGCTGACTCTGTTTCTTTCTCCATGTTGCGTGGAATATCAAGGAAGGGAAAAGCGCTTTTTGAATCGAGTAACTTCTTCTCAGCCGATCGCTATTATCAGTTGCAGGGTATCGATGAGATTCATCCTATGAACGTGATCTATCAATATTGGAAAAAGAGAAAGAAACGCACCTTTTATCTTTTTGAACTCCAGAATTTTATGGATAAGCCTGAGTACCAGGTGAAAAACCTTCTGATCAGGCTTACGCAAATGGGATTTGTGTTGTATAATATCGAAGGCAATAAGGTTACCATTAAAGATCGCCTGTTTTTCTATCTTAAGGCGCTTGCAGGCCGAAGCGATTATGATGTGATACAGTTTTTGTCGCAGATTAATAGCGGCAATAATGCCATACTCGACCTCTCCAGTTTTGATCTTAAGCTGAGAGGTGTTCCCAGGGTTTCGCTTAGCCGGAACCGGCAGGTGTATATTTTTCCCGAAGATAGGAATATCATCCTGAAGAAAGGGATGGATTTTATTTTTACCGGAAGGGTGCAGGCCGGTTATTTCGATTTTTTTGCCAATGAGTGTTCCTTCGAATATGATAAATTCCAGCTTAACCTGCATACCGTGGATTCACTGGCGTTTTACGTTCCGGTTAAAAGTAAGCGACAACCTGAGAAGGATTCCATTGTGCGGGTGAAAAATGTAATTTCGAGGCTAAATGGTAATTTGAGCATTGATCATCCCAACAATAAATCGGGTGAAAAACCCTATCCCAAATATCCTGAATTCTCCAGTAAAGATGATGCATATGTTTACTATGATGATAAAAATATCGCTAAGGGCGTTTATAAGCGCGACACCTTTTATTATCATGTAGAGCCTTTCACCATTGATAGCCTCGATAAAATTACCACCGAGGGCATTGCCTTTAATGGCTTTTTGGTTTCGGGAGGTATTTTTCCCGATATTGATGAACCGCTTAAGGTTCAACCCGATTTTTCACTGGGGTTCCAGGCCGGCACAACCGACAAGGGCTTGCCCGTTTACGACAGCCTTGGTAAATATTATGAGGAGATCGAGCTGAATTACAAGGGCCTGACCGGAAAAGGCCGGCTTGATTACCTGACCTCAGAAGCTCACGCGGATGAGTTTCATTTTTATCCCGATTCAGTGAAAGCCTTTCTTAATAAGGTTAGCATTGCCAAAGCCCAAAAACCGGTTGAGTTTCCCCGGGTATATGGCGAAAAAGCCCGTCTCGACTGGAAACCCTATGATGATAAATATGTTCTTAATAATTCGGAGGGTAATTTGTTTATGATGTATGATGATAAGGCTACTATGGATGGAACCTTAACATTGAAATCAACAGGAATGACGGGAATGGGAAAGTTGAATTTCGACCAGGCCCTTATGCAGTCCGAGACCTTTGCCTTTAAACATCATACCTTCGATACCGACAGCAATTACTTCCGGTTGCGCGATGTTTCGGGCGACAGATTTGCCATTGCCACTTATGTAAACAGCTCCCATGTTGATCTTGAAAAGCGCATCGGGAATTTTATCACTACCGGCGGTTCGTCCAGGGTAGTTTTTCCGGCCAACCGGTACATGTGTTATATGGATGAATTCGACTGGTATATGGATGATAACATCCTGGAATTCCGCAATAACATCGACCAAACCGTAGACAATATTGATAAGATGGCACGGGAGGACTGGATCGATATCGATCTGAGCGGGTCACAATTCATATCAACCCACCCCGACCAGGATTCGTTGAGCTTTTTTGCCCTGAGCGCCCAGTATGACATCGATGAGCATATCATCAAAGCCCATGAAGTAAAAATTATCAGGGTGGCCGATGCGGCTGTTTTTCCGCATAACGGCAAGGTAACCATTAATCACAATGCTGTTATGAAGCCTTTGCGAAATGCAATGGTGATAAGCGATACGGCAACCAAATATCATCATATATACGAAGCCGACATCCGGGTGAAGTCACGCCATAACTACGTGGGTAAAGGGTTTGTTGATTATGAGAACAAACTCGATGAAATCCAGTCGGTTTACCTCGATACCATTATGGTGGAAGAGGGCAGGACCCACGGTATCGCTAAGCTGGATCCCAAAGATAAATTTCAGATCAGTCCGCATTTTGAGTTTGCCGGAAATATCCACATCTATGGGGGCACCCGGGGTTTTAATTTCGATGGGGGATACCGGGTTATTAATGAATGTGACGATTATGCGCCCGAGTGGGTACAATTCAGTGCAGAGGTCGATCCCGACAAGGTGATGCTTCCCGTTGATAAACATATGCAAAGCTTAAAAGGCGATTCTGTTATCGCATCGCTAAATTTCCTGAATACTTCCAATGCACTTTACCCTGTGTTCTTTAATCCGAAAGCTGCTTATATCGGTGAGTCGCTTATTGAGGCTCATGGTTTTGTTATGTTCGACGAAGTATCCGATGAATATCGCATAGGTACCAAAGGCAGGTTGATGCGTGACGATTATTCGGCCAATTACCTGGCCTATGCTACGGATAGATGCATTATGAAAGGCGAAGGTATGCTTGATCCCGGTGTGGAATTGGGCCAGGTGAATATGCAGACCTACGGAAAAATAAGGTATTTCTCCATCCCCGACTCCATTTATATGGGCACCTATACTCTGCTCAATTTAATGTTTTCGGATGAGGCCTTGCAGGTTATGACCGGGGAGATTAGAGAAACCGAGCTCCGGGGGGTGGAACCCGGTAGCGATGTTTATGAAAAAAGCCTCAAACGCCTGTTGGGAAATGCCACCTATGATGACGTGATGGAAGACCTTCAAACCTACGGAAGAGTGCGCGATTTGCCGGATGAATTAAACAAGACATTTACATTTTCCGACTTGCAGTTCGATTATTATAAGCAAACCCGCTCATTTGTTTCACAAGGACAGATCGGAATTGGGACCATTGGCGGTGAGCAGATCAACCGGTATGTGGATGGGACCATCGAAATTGCCCGTAAACGAACCGGGGATGAGATCAACATCTACCTTGAGCTTGATTCCCGGCATTGGTATTTCTTCAATTACACCAACGGAGTGATGCAGGCCATTTCAACCAATAATAAATTCAATAACGTATTGATTGATATCCCGGAGGATAAACGAACCATGGATACCGAGCGTAGGGATGCGCCCTACCAGTACATTATTTCAACCCAAATGAAGCGCATGCAATTTGTGCGAAAGATCCAACGCCTGCGGCAGTGAATTAATCTGAGTTTTTTATTCATGAGCCGGATTCACAACATTTAGATTGTATTTTTGCCAAAATTTATAAATCTATGATCAGTTTACTAACTATAGCCGGTGTTGTGCTGGCCTATTTGATCGGTTCCATACCCACTTCGGTCATCGTGGGGAGGATTTTTTACAGGATCGATGTAAGAGAAGAGGGGAGCGGTAATGCCGGTGCAACCAATACCATTCGTGTGCTTGGTTATAAGGCAGGTGTTCCCGTGCTTTTATTCGATGTGTTTAAAGCCTGGCTGGCAGTTTTCCTGGCCGGTTATTTTGGCGCCGGGTTGCCCGGTCAATCGGCTCTTACCAATTATAAACTCATAATGGGTATTGCAGCAGTGCTTGGCCATGTTTTTCCGGTATATATCGGTTTTAAAGGAGGTAAAGGTGTAGCTGCCCTGGTTGGCGTGGTGGTGGCTATGCTGCCTTATACGTTTTTTATGGAGCTTGGGATTTTTGCCGTTATCGTTATTGCCACACGATATGTCTCCCTTGCTTCGGTGATAAGTGCTGTTGCCTTTCCGTTTGTGGTGATTTTTATTTTTAATGTGGATCATCTCTCATTGATCGTTTTTTCTATTATTGTTGCGGTTATGGTGCCTGTTACACACCGCAAAAACATTAAACGCTTGCTCGAAGGGCGGGAGTCGAAATTCAAGCCCCGGGGAAAAAATAATGAATAGACTAAATTGGGATTGGTATTAATTTCTTATTTTCGCATACTGTTCAGATTAAGCCGGTATTTCCCGGTAGAGATGTGTAAATCTGAATATTAACCTCAAAAGTAATGAACATGAAATTTATTGTATCAAGTTCAACCCTGTTGAAAAATCTACAGTCTGTAAGCGGTGTACTAAAAACCAACAATACTTTACCTATACTCGATGATTTCTTGTTTGATGTGCAGGAAGATTCTCTAACGGTAACCGCTTCCGATCTGGAAACCACCATGACCGTGCGTATACCATTGGAGCAGTCGGAAGAAACCGGTCAAATAGCCATACCGGCCCGTATTCTTCTCGAAACCTTGAAAACCCTTCCTGATATTCCCATAACGTTCAACATCAATATGGAATCGCTGGGTATTGAAATCTCGGCGGGTGAAGGTAATTATAAACTTAGCGGTCATAGTCATGATGAATACCCCCAGAAACCGGAGCTGGAAGATGCCACTAGCATAAAGCTAAAATCCGATATGCTGGGCAGGGCTATAACCAAAACCATTATCGCTGCCGGTAATGACGATCTGCGCCCGGTAATGAGCGGAGTGCTATGTGAACTTTCTCCCGAGGATATTGGTTTCGTTGCCACCGATGCTCACAAGTTGGTACGCTACCGCCGTACTGATGCTGCGGCCAATGAAGCTACATCGTTTATCCTGCCCAAAAAGCCGCTCAACCAGCTTAAAAATATCTTGCCTGTTTCGGAGGAAGAAGACGTGAATATAGAGTATACACCCACAAATGCTTCCTTTTCATTTGAAAATATCAACCTGGTTTGCCGGCTGATCGATGGGAAATACCCCAATTACAATGCGGTGATCCCGCAAGAGAATCCGAATAAGCTGGTGATTGAACGGCAACCATTCCTCAATGCCATCCGCCGTGTGGGTATTTTTGCCAATCAATCCACCCATCAGATAAGGCTAAAGATCTCCGGGCAGGAATTGTACCTTTCGGCCGAGGATATCGATTATTCCAATGAGGCCAAGGAGCGCCTCAATTGTAATTACGAAGGTGAAGATATGGAAATAGGCTTTAGCTCAAAGTTCCTGGTTGAGATGCTGAATAATATCGATACCGAAGAGGTGCGCATCGAGATGTCGGAACCCAACAGGGCTGGTATCCTGTATCCTGTTAATGACGAAAATCAAAATGAAGATATCCTGATGCTGGTTATGCCGGTGATGTTGAATCAATAAAATGTAAGGAGTGCTCCTGAAATTTGGGGTAGTGGTTCAACATTCCTTTACCCTGCAAGCGATCAGTCAATTGGTTAAGTAGTAAATTTGTTCATTGGTGCATGAGCCAAAAGATTATGGCACTAACACATCATCACATCATAATTCAATCATAGCCTTGCCCTGTCTTGGCCCCCGATTTACCCTATACTTCTCGCCCGGCTTTTTCGGGAGTGGATTTTTGCTCCGGCCGTATCAATCGTTCTTTATTAGGGGCAAAGAAGAAATCCTGTGGAAATTTAACGGCGTGTAAGCCTATAATGCGGAATAATTCTTTCCGCTGCCTAAAGCTTACCTTTCTGGCCCTTATTCCCACCCAAAGCGCTAATCCAAAGCTTACAAAAAAGTTGACCAGTCCGATGATCAATACACTCATAAAATCGAGCAGGACTTGTTCCTTAAATATGGGGGCATTCAATATGGCCATCGATATTCCGAAGTTTCCGGCCGAAAAGGTGATATGCCTGAATTCAAGATGAATACCAAAAAAATTACTGATAACGGTAAGCGATCCAAAAGCGATACCCAGAAATATGTATCCCATCAGGTTACCCAGTTTATATTCGATGTAATTGGCGAACGTTTCGATCCCTTTGGTTCCCAACAGCTTTTTGAGGGTTTTCATATGCTTGAGCCTCGCCGGTATTCGGCTATAAACCACCTTGTTATCATAATAGCCGGAAACCAACCCGGCCAGGAAGAGGAATAGCCCGGCAATAGCTGCATAAAATATCGATGCACTTTCCCAGGGGTGTATATCTTCAAGGATCTTTGTTGCTTTTTCGAAGCCGGCCAATTGGTGCCCGAAAAGCTGGGTATAAAATTTTGTCAGCAGGTAGGCTACCGGTACAGCCATCAGCAAGTTGCCCAAAAAGGAAATAAACTGTGTGCGATGGATCTTCACGACTAGCGAAGCCAGGTTGTTCATCGAAATTTTACCTTCTTTGGCCTTACCTTCCATGCTTTCGGCTATTGCCGAGGCGGTCATGGCAGGTTGAGTTGTAGCCAGGGTGGAGTTGGTAATATAGATCAACACAAAGGCCATCACATAATTCAGGCTGAAGACAACCGCTTCGCCAAAGGGTGAAAGATCGGGCCGGGAAAGCGTGATCTTGATAATGGCAAAAAGTGCAACAATGATACCGCCACCCAGACTTTTCCGGAAGAACTTAAAGAACTCTTTTTTATTCTGGGCGATATACGATACGCCGGTCCGTGCCGAGTGTTCGGCCACCTGATAGGCCACCAGGTTGGTATTATCATGCAGGTGCCGCCTGAGACTGGTTTTTTCGTTTTCGGCCTGCACCAGTTCTTTGAACAGCAAAATAGTGTAATGCCTGAAATTTGCCGTATCTTTTTGATGAATAAGGATCAGTAGCGTTTTCAGGCGGTTAATTTGTTGCTGCAACCTGCCCACCAGGTAGGTAAGCCTTAGGCTAGTCCCGAATTTGTTTCTGCGCCGGTGCAGGATGCGGAGGTTTTCGAGGCACTGATCGAGAATAATAACCAGGTGGTTATAATCTTCATTATTGAGCTCGGTGGCATTATCAAAACTATCCAGGTATAAGGTAACTTCTTTATTTTGCTGAAGAAACGGTGAATTTACCTCGTCGAGGTGCGGGAGTTTGTCGGTGATCTCATGCTCAGTACCCAGGGCGGCAATGCGATGCGACAAAATTTGTATGGAGCTGATCATACTGTTAAGGTTCTTATCTTCCCTGTTCTGACAATCGAAGTGGCATAATACCTCAAGCTGATGGATTAGTTTCTCCCATAATTGATCAGGGATGGCCTGTACCCACTTATAATCATCCTTGCGGTAAAATACCTCATTGATCAGCCGGCGGGTGGAATATTTGTGATCAAGCGGTGGAATGAACTTGTGATTGATCTTGCTGATGGTTTCATAAAA
>JAIPAP010000019.1 GCA_021740045.1 Bacteroidales bacterium | reverse complement strand
GACTCCACCTACACTTTTAAAACTTTTGTCACCTCGAAAAAGCCGACGTTAGGAGGCGACTGAGACCTGCCTGCCGGACAGGCAGGGGTCTCCGTCAGGTTGCAGTCATCTTTGTATATATACCTAGCCCACTTTATTGGGAATAATTCATAACCATTTTACAATCAGCATCCAATAAAAACTTGTCATTTGTAGGCTTGCTTTAGGCTAGGCGAGCTAGCCCGCCTGCCTCAGGCGTGGGCAGGAAATCTCCCTGATTTTTCCAGACACCATTGACAAGATATTATAAGAAAACAGTACAACATTTTATCTTACGAGACTCATAGCGCAAATGCTTGATTTTTAATAAGAGGGTCAGGAGTTCTGAGATTTTACTCGCATAGCTATCGGGAGGAGATGTGGATTTTCATTAAAACGATAATGCTTACTGACATGTGTATAAGTCGCTTAGAATCAGGAATTTAGAACAATGAACTCTGAATTCAAATGGCGCCTGGTTCTTGTGGGTGAAGAATAGACCAGCACAGACTACCCGTAGAATTTAAAATTCAGAACTTGGAACTTGGAACTTGGAACTCAGAACTCAGAACTCAGAACTCAGAGCATTAAGCTACCTTCCTCTCCGCCTGTAAGTTATAAATGCATAGCGGTAAGGGTTTTTTTCGTCGGGTTGATGGTCCTCGCGCTCAACTTCTTTCCATTTTTCATATGCGATCTCCGGGAAAAAGGTATCGCCTTCCAGGTCGGCAAAGATGCGGGTTACAATTAAGGTGCCGGCAATTTCCATACCTTGCCGGTATAAATCCGACCCGCCTATGATAAAGATCTTTTCATGTTCTTTTACCTTGTCGAGGGCTTTTTCCAAGCTGTGAGCAACAATAACGCCTTCGGTTTGCCAGTTGGGGTTGTGGGTCACCACAACCGATGTTCTTCCTGGTAAAGGCCTGCTTCCGAAGGATTCAAATGTTCGCCGGCCCATGACCATGGCATGGCCCATAGTGGTTCTTTTAAAAAATTTTAAATCGGCAGGCATGTGCCAGGGCATATTGCCATCCTTGCCAATGACCCAATTGTTGGCAATAGCCACGATCATATATATTTTGTCTTGTGATACCGGAATTTCCATCAAATAGCTACTTTTCCTTTTATATGAGGGTGCGGATCATAATTGTGTAATTCGAAATCTTCGTATTTGAAATCAAAGATGCTTTTCACGTCGGGGTTAATTTTCATGGTTGGCAGAGGCCTTGGCTCACGGGTGAGCTGAAGTTTAACCTGGTCCATGTGATTGGAATAAATATGGGTGTCGCCAAAGGTATGCACAAATTCACCAGCCTGTAGTCCGGTAGCCTGTGCCATCATCATGGTAAATAGCGAATACGATGCGATGTTGAAGGGAACACCCAGAAACAAATCGGCGCTGCGCTGATATAGCTGACAGGAAAGCTTTCCGTTGGCCACATAAAACTGGAACAGGATGTGACAGGGCGGCAGGGCCATTTTATCCAATTCGCCCACATTCCATGCGCTGATTAAGATGCGGCGAGAATCGGGTTTGTTTTTGATCATATCGATGGCCTGGGAGATCTGATCGACCGTTTTATCGGCTCCCCGCCAAGAGCGCCATTGGGCTCCGTATATTGGCCCCAGATCACCGTTTTTACCGGCCCATTCGTTCCAGATACGTACACCGTGCTCCTGTAAATAATGTACATTGGTATCGCCTTTCAGGAACCATAATAGCTCATAGATAATGGATTTAAGATGTAGTTTCTTGGTAGTTATGAGCGGAAATCCCTTTTGCAAGTCAAAGCGCATTTGATAACCAAACACGCTTTTAGTGCCTGTACCGGTCCGGTCGTTTTTTTCCACCCCATTATCCAGAACATGTTGCAGTAGATCAAGGTATTGTCGCATATCGGAAAAATATCGTTATTTGTTATATGTTAATTTGTGCTATCTTTAAGAGCAAAGATAAATAAACATCAATTTATTAACAGTCCGAACATTCGGATGTTTTTATTATTTTCAAACACTGATATGAAAGCGCAATTTGCAACACCCACAACGATTATCAATTGGCTTATGGAAGGCGACCCTTCTGTAAAATGGCAGGTAATGTGCGATTTGATGGATATAGAACCGTCAGATTATGAGCCTGTGCGGCAATCCGTTGCTACCCAAGGCTGGGGTGAGCGACTGCTTTCCTTTCGCGGCGAAAACGGGCTCTGGGACAACGGCCTATACACTCCCAAATGGACTTCCACCACTTATACCATGACCTGGCTCAGAAGGTTGGGATTGTCACCGGCCAATAAGGAAGCTGTTGAGAGTGCAAGTATACTTCTCGACAAAGGTTTTTATAAGGATGGCGGCATCAACTATTTTAAATCATTGAAGCACAGTGAAACCTGCGTCACCGGAATGATTTTGGGACTGTGTTCGTATTTTAACCTGGACGATAGGCGGATACATCAACTGGCCGAACATTTGAAAGACCAGCAGATGCAAGATGGCGGTTGGAATTGTGAGTCATACAGGGGCGCTAAGCACAGCAGTTTTCACACCACTATTAGTGTTCTAGGTTTACGGGAATATGAAAAACGTTTTAAAGATATAGCGCCAAACAATATGCAACAAAAAGCCATAGAGTTCATGCTAAGGCATCATTTATTCCGCTCGCATCGTATAGGAGAAGTGGTGGATGATAAAATGATCCGTTTATCATTCCCCCCGCGGTGGCGGTATGATATTTTAAGAATGCTTGATTATTTACAAGAAGTTGATTTTCCTTTTGATGAACGTATGGCCGGGGCGATTCAAATCCTGAAGGATAAGCAGGATAAAAATGGAAGGTGGCCTGTACAGCAGAAATATCAAGGTAAGGTTTGGTTTGATGCCGAAAGGACGGGAAAAGCAAGTAGAATGAATACCCTGCGGGCACTTCGGGTATTAAAGCGATACCAGCTATGAGGGTTACTGTTATTGGATTGATCATCTGCTTATTTGCATCTATTTCTTTAAAGGCAATAGAAACCAGGGATTCTATCCCGGTGAAAGGAACCATGTATGAGTATGTCCTTAATATTCCTCAAGTTGATACGGCCATTCCATTAATCATCAATCTTCATGGCTGGAGCATGGATATTTCGTTACACAGAAAACTTAGCAGGATGGATGCCCTGGTGCACCGTCAGGGCGTTATGGTAGTCCATCCCCAAGCTCCCGATGAGGAATTTGCATGGAACCCTCCTGAAGACATTCACTTTATTAAGCAGCTAATTCATAATCTTAAGCGTGATTATAAGGTCGATAACAACCGGATATACGTGGTGGGATTTTCTTCAGGTGGTTTTTTTGCGCATTACCTGGCCAACAAATTATCAGGCACTATTGCTGCTGTAGCCTCCGTTGAGGGGGGTATCAGGGATAACTGGAGCCTGCAACCTCCTGCGCAAGGTGTTCCTGTTCTTATTATTCATAACAAATATGATGTTCGCACTAAATACCTTGAATATGGGGTTCCCTCCTATAATCAGTGGATTGCGTGGAATAAATGTGATACCGTTGCTGAAACAAGCATATATAACTTCGATCCTTTTGTATCGCTAAAGATTAATCCTAATGGGCGGGATAACAGCACAGTGCATTTTTACACCTTTGATTTGAAAATGGGCAATGGTCATATGTGGCCCTACAGGAATATGTGCGGAATGGAAGCCTCAGAAGTGATCTGGAAATTTTTTGAGGAGCTCGAATAAGCTGATAACTGACCCCCTGCACCCGCCCCCATCTTTTTAAAACATTGATTGTCACTAGTACAAAAATAGTTCAACTCCTACAGAGTTGCCTTTCCAGCCAATTGTTAATACTGTTGAATCCCTCCGGAAATCTCCAGCTTTTTCCAAACACTATTGATTTTCTACAAAGGTATCCCTGCCCAATAGCGAATGGCTATCCTAAAATAACTCCAACCATTGTGGCTGATAGGAGTGAGGCTAAGGTGCCTCCGATTAATGCTTTCATACCGAATTTGGAAAGCAAGACCTTTTTATTGGGGGCCAAAGCTCCAATTCCACCTATCTGTATGCCGATGGAGGCAAAGTTGGCAAATCCGCAAAGCATATAAGTGGCCATAATGATGGATTTTGGATCGGAAAAAGCACCGGCTTCTTTGAGTTCGGAAAGGCTTATATAGCCCACAAATTCGGTCATGATCACTTTTTCCCCCAACAACTGCCCAACCAGGGCTATGTCTTGTGATGCTACACCGATCAGCCACATCACCGGGGCAAATAGATAACCGAGTAAAAATTGAAGGGAAAGTCCTTGAAAACGACCATTGGTTACATCTACAACCCACTCGTTCAGGTTGAACCAGCCGCCGACACCTTCAAGAATGGCATTGGTCATGGCAATAAGGGCCAGAAAAGCCAGTAGCATGGCTGCTACGTTCACAGCCAGGCGCAGTCCTTCGAAAGTCCCGTTTGAAATGGCATCGAGGATATTGCTGCCGATCTTTTTATGGGTGATTTCCATTTCTTTATTGATGGTTTCGGTTTGTGGAACCAAAATTTTGGATACCACCACAGCACCCGGGGCAGCCATTACCGAAGCCGTAATCAGGTGCTTGGCAAAAATTAATCGTTGTGCCGGATCGCTGCCCCCCAAAAAACCAATGTAAGCGGCAAGCACTCCCCCGGCTATGGTTGCCATACCACCAATCATAACTAAAAGGATCTCCGAACGGGTCATTTTGGGGATATAAGCTTTGATCATCAGCGGCGATTCGGTTTGCCCCAGGAAAATATTTCCGGCTACCGACAAGCCTTCTGCACCGGAAAGCCGAAGAATTTTTGAGAGCAACCAGGCAATACCTTTTACCACAATTTGAATAACGCCAAGGTAAAACAATACACTGGTAAGGGCTGAGAAAAAGATTATGGTTGGAAGGATCTGGAAAGCAAAGATGGATCCGAATTTATCTTCTTCAACCAGTGATCCGAATAAAAATTTACTTCCCACTTTTGCAAATCCCAGTATTTGTACAAAGATATCACCTACAAACTCGAATATGTTTTTTATCAGGGGAATATGCAACACTCCAATAGCCAGGATAATTTGTAAAAGCAAGCCGATAACAACCACACGCCATGCTATGGCCTTGCGGTTACTGCTAAAAAGATAGGCAATGAATATAAGCACAACCAGTCCAAATAAACCGCGCAGTATGGAAATGAAGCTTATGCCCTTGCCCATATCATCCTCACTAATGATGATATTTTGCTTGTTGGCTTCTTGTTCTGCCGCTGCGGTATCTTCCGGCATGATTGAAAGCGAATCGTGAACTTGCTCATCAACTTGTTCTAAAAAAGCTGAATCTTTGCCGGCAGGAAATTGCCTGGTGTCATTAGCCTTAACAGCAACATGCCCCAACAGGGTTAAGGCCACTATAAGCATAAGTAGTCTCTTCATAAACTGATCCTTAAAGATGAATCGTAAACCTGATTATTCCTATCCTGTCCTATTACACAGAATAGCAGGATGCAATGATAAGAAATATTGATGAATTATGGAGTTGGAAATTCGTTTATGCGAAAAAACATTCAAGATACGGCCATGGGAGAATCCATTGCAATAAAAGAAACACATTCCGGTAACAGGTGCATGTGCTTTTTCAAGTTACTATTGGCCTTGCGATTTTCGCTTATTGATTTCATCACGCAAGCTCGAGGCTTTTTCGTATTCCTCTTTTTCCACTGCTTTTTTCAAGAGGTCTTTTAATTCGTTGAGCGAATATTGCGAATATTGATCTTCATCGACACCCTGCAAAGGGTCGGAGCTTTCTTCTTCTTTTTCACTTTCCGTTTCCTCATCGATCACAATACCGGCTTGCGACATAATGGTTTCGTAGGTATAAATGGGGCATTCAAAGCGTATTGCCAAGGCGACCGCATCGGAGGTGCGCGAATCGATCACGGTTTCTTCATTCCCGTTCCAGCATATCAGTTGAGCATAAAAAACACCTTCCTTAAACTTATTGATGATCACTTCGGTAACCTGAATCTTGAAGGTGTCGGCAAAGTTTTTAAAAAGATCATGGGTTAATGGCCGGGTGGGTTTCATCTTTTCCAGCTCAATGGCAATAGCTTGGGCTTCAAAACCACCAATGATAATGGGTAATCTTCGTTTACCTTCGTCTTCGCCTAGTATTAAAGCATAAGCACCGCTTTGCGACTGACTATATGAGAGGCCTTTTATATGGAGCTTTAATTTTTCCATCCCTTTGCTTAAACAATTTTATCCAATGTGTATAACCAAATTTTTATCGTTCGGTTCAATTATATATTGACGGCAAATGTAATAAAAATTTATCCATCGTTTCACCAATCAATAAAACCTGGAAATATTTGCATTATTAAATAATTATTTATATTTTCTATTTTAAGGTTTCACATTTTCAAGTTCTGGCTCGAAATTTATTTATGTTCCTTTGCTATTCGTTAATCACTAATTGGAACAATTTAAAGTACTATTAGTTTTCTAAATACGGATAAAATTTCAATACGCTTGTTTAAGAACGCTATAGTTTCCCATTACTTTTTATCTTTGCTCACAAAAGCATATTAAACCAAAAACCCCAATCAACATGAAGAAACTTTTTACGATTATTGCTGTGCTCTTTACGCCTTTATTATCTATTGGAAGCGAGGCAGATATCATTATTCCCAATTTGAAGGAAAGTAATTTTGAATTATTGGGAATAGATGGATGGTCCTTATTAATGTATGGATTTATAATCGTCTTGCTGGGATTGCTTTTTGGCATTTATAATTATTCGCTGATCAAAAAATTTCCGGCGCATAAATCGATGCTGAAAGTGTCCAACATTATTTACGAAACATGTAAAACCTACTTGTTGCAACAGGGAAGATTCCTGGTTATCCTTTTTATCATTATTGGTATTGCCATCGCTTTTTATTTCGGGGCATTGGCGCACCCAAAAGCCGTTGAGCTGGGAGAGATTTCGCTTAGCTCTTTTGTTATTTGGGTATTGATCTGGACGGTGCTGGGAATTCTCGGATCCTACGGAGTTGCCTGGTTTGGTATTAGGATCAATACTATAGCCAATAGCCGCACTTCTTTTGCTTCACTAAAGTCGAAGCCGCTTGAAGTGATGCGCATTCCGCTTCAGGCCGGAATGAGTGTTGGCTTACTCCTGGTAACAGTTGAATTAATCATGATGATGGTTATATTGCTTTTTGTTCCCAGTAAATTAGCCGGGGCCTGTTTTGTAGGATTTGCCATAGGAGAATCATTGGGAGCAAGTGCCTTGCGTATTGCAGGAGGTATTTTTACCAAAATTGCCGATATCGGTGCCGACCTGATGAAGCTCATCTTTAACCTTCCTGAGGATGACCCAAGAAATCCCGGTGTAATTGCCGATTGTACCGGAGACAATGCCGGTGATTCGGTAGGACCTACAGCCGATGGTTTTGAAACATACGGTGTTACGGGTGTAGCTCTCATCTCGTTTATTGTGTTGGCGGTTACCGGAGTATTTGCCGCTAAATTTATCGTTTGGATTTTTGCCATTCGTATTATCATGGTGCTGACTTCGCTACTGGCTTATTGGTTTAACAATGCTGTTACCAAAGCCCGGTTTGGTAATAAAGAGTTTTTCAACTTTGAAACCCCGCTCACCAACCTGGTGTGGACAACTTCGCTACTATCAATAGCGTTCACGTTTATTGTAAGTTACGTTTTACTAGGCGATGTCACCTTAGGCGTGTGGTGGAAATTTGGCGCGATTATTAGCCTTGGAACCCTGGCAGCTGCCGTAATACCGGAATTCACCAAAGCATTTACCAGCTCAAATTCCCGCCATGTTAAGGAGGTGGTAAGAGCTTCAGAGGAAGGAGGTCCTTCATTGAATATTCTTTCGGGTATGGTTGCCGGTAATTTTAGTGGATTTTGGAAAGGATTGGTAATGGCAGCCCTGATGCTGGGCGGATTTTATGTTTCCACCCTTAACCTGGGCGAATTTATGGAATACCCGGCCATTTTTGCCTTTGGTCTTGTGGCCTTTGGATTCCTGGGAATGGGTCCGGTAACCATTGCAGTAGACAGTTATGGCCCGGTTACTGATAATGCCCAGTCGGTATTTGAGCTTTCCCGTATCGAAAAGCAACCTGAGATCCATAAGGATATTAAAGATAATTTCGGGTTTGAACCCGATTTTAAGAAAGGTAAACATTACCTCGAAGCCAATGATTCGGCCGGTAATACCTTTAAGGCCACTGCCAAACCGGTGCTTATCGGTACGGCGGTGATAGGAGCTACCACCATGATCTTCTCCATTATCCTGTTATTGAAAAAAATGGGCTTATTGCAACTTGAGCTCACCGATGCCCCCGTTATTATTGGATTTGTAACCGGAGGCGCCGTAATTTATTGGTTTAGCGGTAGTTCTATGCAGGCTGTTACTACAGGAGCATACCGGGCCGTTGAATATATCAAGAAAAACATTAGGCTCGACCGCGAAGAGGCCGATATTAAGGATTCAAAAGAAGTGGTTAAGATATGTACCCAATATGCCCAAAACGGGATGTGGAATATTTTTGGGGTGATCTTTACCCTTACATTGGCTTTTGCCTTTTTCGATCCTAACTTTTTTGTCTCTTACCTGATATCCATTGCGGTATTCGGACTGTTCCAGGCTATGTATATGGCTAATGCCGGCGGGGCCTGGGATAATGCCAAAAAAGTGGTCGAAGTCGACATGGGACAAAAAAATACACCGCTGCATGAAGCTACTGTGGTAGGTGATACGGTGGGAGACCCTTATAAAGATACTTCAGCGGTTTCCCTTAACCCGATCATCAAGTTTTCAACCTTGTTCGGTCTATTGGCTGTTGAAATTGCCGTTCACATTACTATGGGTGCCGAAAGGACCAATACCTTTGATTATACCAACATTATCGGTCTTGTGCTTATGGCTGCCGGATTGTTCTTTGCTTACCGTTCGTTCTACGGAATGCGTATTCCTAAAAGACAACAATTTGAACAATCGGAGAAGGCCGGTGAATAGTTGTTAAACCGCTATTCTTTTTAAATGGACAACTGGATTTTCAACCCCGGGCAGGCACCCGGGGTTTTTTTTAGAAAACAAGCCTTTCAAATTCCTCATTATGACTCATTGCTATTTAAAATGAACATCAAGCTACGTTTAATGTTTTTGAGACCAAGTTAAACAGAAACTATTGTTAATTCAATAACAATTAACGGCTAAAAGTGAGGTTTTTTTATAAGAAATCTTACCTTTGCCGCACGCATTAACACGGTAATGAAAAAATAAAATACTGATACACATGCTAACGAATAACTTCATCAAACGTCATAATGGACCTCGCAAAGAGGAAATAGGTAAAATGCTTGAAACGATAGGTCTTTCATCACTCGATGAGTTGATTGATCAAACCGTACCGGCGTCTATCCGCCTTAAGGAGGAAATGAACCTCCCTGATGGGTTGAATGAGTATGAATATATCAATCATATCCGTGCCATAGGTGCCAAGAACAAATTGTACCGCTCGTTTATCGGGTTGGGATACTACGGCACCATTATGCCGGGTGTTATCAAGCGCAATGTGCTTGAGAATCCGGGTTGGTATACATCCTATACACCATATCAGGCAGAGATCTCGCAAGGCCGTTTGGAAGCTTTGCTGAACTTTCAAACGGTGGTATCCGATCTAACGGCCTTGCCACTGGCCAATGCTTCTTTGCTTGACGAAGGTACGGCTGCTGCCGAAGCCATGCTTATGTTTTACGGTGCCCGTTCACGCAAAGCCGTTAAAAATAATGTAAACAAATTTTTTATTTCCGATAAGCTTTTCCCACATTCACTTGATGTTTTGGAAACCCGTGCGGAACCTGTGGGGATTGAGATTGTAATTGGTGATCATAACACCACACAGTTGGATGAGAGTTTCTTTGGAGCTATTTTGCAATACCCCGATCAAAAGGGTGAAATCATGGATTATAGCAGCTTTGTTGAAAAGGCCCACGAAAAAGATATAAAAGTAGCTGTAGCGGCCGATTTGCTTAGTCTCACCCTCCTAACTCCACCCGGTGAATGGGGCGCCGATGCCGTTGTTGGAACCACCCAGCGTTTCGGGATTCCCATGGGCTATGGTGGGCCTCATGCCGGCTATTTTGCCACCACCGATAATTTCAAGCGGCACGTTCCCGGTCGTATCATCGGTGTTTCGGTCGATTCAAAGGGCAACCATGCCTTAAGAATGGCCTTGCAAACCCGGGAGCAGCACATTAAACGCGAACGGGCTACCTCGAATATTTGTACAGCCCAGGCATTGCTTGCCTCCATGGCAGGGATGTATGCGGCTTACCACGGACCTGAAGGCCTTAAAGAAATTGCCCGCCATATCAACATCCTCACCGGTGTGCTTTCTAAAGAAGTTGAGAAATACGGTTATAACCAGTTGAATAAATCCTTCTTCGATACAGTTAACATTGAATTACCAAACAATGTTAAAGCTTCCGATATTGAGAAGCTGGCATTGGAACAAAAGATGAATTTCCGCTATATCGATGAAAATCACATCGGTATTAGTGTTGATGAAACTACCACACTGGAAGAGATCAATACCATTTTAAGCATCTTTGCCAAGGCCAATGATAAAGGATTCGAAAAATTTGTTTGCGATAAGGAAGAGTGTAGCAAAATTAGCACCTTCCCGAAAGAATTCCAGCGTACAAGCAGCTATCTTACCGAGCAATGTTTTAACCGGTATCATTCCGAAACCGAAATGATGCGTTATCTGACAAAGTTGGAGAATAAAGACCTGGCGCTAAACCGCACCATGATTCCGCTGGGATCCTGTACAATGAAACTAAATGCCGCGGCCGAATTGTTCTCACTAAGCTGGCCCGAGTTTTCAGAGTTGCACCCCTTTGTACCGGATGATCAGGCCCAGGGGTATATCGAATTGATTGACAAACTGGAGGAAATGCTATGTGAGGTCACCGGATTTACGGCCATCTCATTCCAGCCCAATTCAGGTGCTGCCGGTGAATATGCCGGTTTAATGACCATAAGGGCATATCATGAAAACCGTGGTGAAGGCCATCGCAATGTTTGCCTGATCCCGGCTTCAGCGCATGGTACCAATCCGGCGAGCTCAGTAATGGCAGCTATGAAGGTAGTTACAGTTAAAACCGATGACCACGGCAATATAGATACCGAGGACCTGAAAGCCAAATGTGAGCAGCATGGCGAAAACCTCGCTGCCATTATGGTCACTTATCCTTCAACGCATGGTGTTTTTGAGGAGAATATCCTGGAGATCATGGAGCTGATCCATCAGCATGGTGGGCAGGTTTATATGGATGGCGCCAATATGAATGCCCAGGTAGGCCTGACGAATCCGGCCATTATCGGATCGGATGTTTGCCATCTTAACCTCCATAAAACATTTGCTATTCCTCACGGAGGCGGCGGACCGGGTGTTGGTCCTATTGGTGTGAAAGACCATTTGAAACCTTTCCTTCCGGGACACCGGTACAAGCGGGTTAGCGGCGATAAAGGTATTGGTGCCATCGCCTCTGCTCCGTTCGGAAGTGCATTTATCCTGCCCATATCATATGGATACCTGAAACTGCTGGGCAGGGAAGGCCTTACCGAGGCTACCAAGGTAGCTATTCTGAATGTGAACTATATTAAGGAAAGGCTTAAAGACCACTACAAGGTTCTTTATAAAGGCCGTAAAGGCTGGGTAGGCCATGAAATGATTATCGACTGCAATGAGTTTATGCATAAGCTCAATGTTACGGTTATTGATATTGCCAAACGGCTTATCGATTTCGGTATCCACGCGCCAACGGTAGCTTTTCCTGTTCATGGAACGCTTATGGTGGAACCAACCGAAAGCGAACCTTTACCTGAATTGGATCGCTTTATTGAGGCTATGATCACCATACGGGAGGAATTGCGCGAAATTGAGGAAGGTAAAGCCGACAAAGAGAATAATGTGATCAAAAATGCGCCACACACGGTTTGCATGATCACCAACGATGACTGGGATTTTCCCTATAATCGTCAAAAAGGAGCATTTCCGGCGGAATGTGATCGCAACACCAAGTACTGGCCACCCGTAACCCGCATCGATGATGCTTATGGTGATCGGCACCTGGTTTGTACTTGCAGCATCTTTGATGAAGAATAAAACCGGACCGAGGGGATCAGTTGCTTGTGTCCTCCTATTACAGTTTATGAATGATTTTTTAAAGGAGACTTTTCCTCATGAAAAATTAAGATAAGCTACAAGGGTAGGTTGTCTTAAGATGATATACGTTGTTTGTTACAAATCGAAGCCGTTCCGGGAAATCCGGGCGGCTTTTTTGATTTTACAGGCCCCGGATACCTTACAATCATTTTTATCCGGGCTGAACAAAATCTTAATAATGATGTTTAAAGAATTCGATTATTAGTTAAACATGAGAATCCAATGAGAAAACTCTTATCAGCGATCATACTGCTGTTTATGACGGCTGGGCCAATCCTGGCACAAAACGGTGTTATTAAGGGAAGAATTTACAACTCTAAAAATAACGAGCCTGTTCCCTTTGCCAACATTATCATTTATGGAACCAATACCGGCTCCACTTCCGATTTGGATGGAAATTTCAAATTTACCGGTGTTGATCCTGGATTTGTAAGGCTAAAAGCAACTGCCGTGGGTTTTGAGAATTACATTACCGAAGAGTTCATGGTAACCAATGCCAAAAAGGTTTTTGTGGATATTCCCATGAATGAGAAGCAGGTGGAGCTCGAAGAAGTAGAGGTAAGGGCCTCGCCTTTCAAGCAGAAAGAAGAAAGCCCGGTATCGATGCGTACCTTGGGTATTGAAGAGATTGAGCAAACCCCTGGAGCAAACCGGGATATTTCGCGTGTTATTCAAACCCTGCCCGGTGTGGCATCGTCGGTGTCGTATCGCAATGATGTGATCGTACGCGGTGGAGGGCCTTCGGAAAACAGCTTTTACCTGGATGGTATTGAAATACCGAATCTTAACCACTTTGCCACCCAGGGCGCCTCAGGTGGGCCGGTGGGTATTATTAACGTTGATTTTATAAGGGAAGCCGATCTCTATACAGGTGCCTTCCCCGCCAACCGGGGGGGAGCATTAAGTTCAATCCTCGATATGAAACAGGTAGATGGCAGCCAGGAGGAAACCAACTTTCGCTTTTCCGTGGGAGCTTCCGATGCAGCATTCACCGCAAATGGCCCGCTAAGCCAGAATACAACCTTTATAGCATCTGTCCGGCGTTCTTATCTTCAATTTCTCTTTGATGCCATTGGTTTACCGTTTCTGCCTACCTATAATGATTTTCAGTTTAAAACAAAAACCAAATTCGATGTTAAAAATGAGCTTACTGTGCTCGGTTTAGGCGCTATCGATGAATTTGAGCTGAATACCGGTCTGGAAAATCCCGATGAGGAGCAACAATTCATTTTAAATACCGTGCCGGTGAATGAACAATGGAATTATACCATAGGAGCTGTTTACAAGCATTATAAGGAAAACGGTTATGATACCTGGGTGCTTAGCCGGAACATGCTGAATAATTCGGCATTCAAATATCCTGAGAATAACGAAAACCGCCGGAAGATACTGGATTTTGTATCGGAGGAGATTGAAAACAAGGCTCGCTATGAACATACCTACCGGAACCAGGGCTTGAAGCTTACTTATGGTGCCGGCGCTGAATATGCCAAATACAACAATGATTTCTTTCAGCAGGTCTTTAATGAGCAGGGGCCTGATAGTTTAAGCTATAATACGAATCTAAAACTATTCAAATGGTCGGCTTTCGGGCAGGTAAGCCGTGATTTTTTCAATAACCGCTTAACCCTCTCATTTGGTACCCGTTTCGATGCAAACAATTATTCCGGTGATATGTCGAACTTGCTCGAGCAGTTTTCACCCCGTTTTTCGGCTTCCTATGTGCTGGCAGATAAATGGAGCCTTAATTTCAACACCGGACGTTACTATCAACTGCCGGCTTATACCGCATTGGGTTACCGGAATAATAGGGGTGTGCTTGTTAACAAAGAAAACAACCTAAAATATATTCAATCCGATCACATTGTAGCCGGTGTTGAATTCATGCCCGAACGCGATGCTAAAATAAGCCTGGAAGGCTTTTACAAACATTATGATGATTATCCTTTTCTGCTTGATGATTCCATTTCACTGGCTAATAAAGGAGCTGACTTTGGCCGTGTGGGCGATGCCCCGGTAAAACCCCTATCCGAAGGTCGTGCATACGGTCTTGAAGTGCTTGCCCGTGAACGCGATTTCAAGGGTTTTAATATTATTTTTTCCTATACCCTGGTGAGAAGCGAGTTTAAAAACCTGAGGGAAAAGGATGAAGACTATATAGCAGCTGCTTGGGACAATAAGCATTTGGTGAATTTCACCTTGCGTCGCGAATTCAAAAATAACTGGGATATAGGGCTTAAATGGCGATATGTGGGAGGACCTCCCTACACCCCTTACGATCTTGAAAAATCTTCTCTAAAGCAAGCCTGGGAAGCCCGCGGTGGCGGCTACCTGGATTATTCACGCTTTAATGAAAAACGCCTCGGAGCATTTCATCAACTGGACTTGCGAATTGATAAACAGTTTTTCCTGGATAAATGGTCGCTCATGTTATATGTTGATGTTGAAAATGTGTATAACTTTAAGCTCAAGGAAGCACCTTCGCTGGTTCGAAAAAAGAATGAAAACGGTGAGCCGGTCATCGTAAATCCCGAAGCTCCCGAAAGCCAGCAACGTTATGACCTGAGGAAGATCAGGACAGAAGCCGGAACAGTGCTTCCCACGATTGGAATTATGGTTGAATTTTAAAACCTCATCATCATGATAAAGTTACATCTTAAAGTATTTATATCCATTTTGGTGGTCATGCCGGTTATTTTCGGTTCATGTAAAAGCACCGTAAAGAGCACCAAGGAAGAAAAAACTTCGTTAATTACCACCAATATCAATGGGGATGGCCCAAAGTTGGAAATTGAATTTACCAAAGGGCCTGAACACAATCATCCGTTGATGGCAGTGTGGGTTGAAACCCTGGACGGCGATTATATACAAAGCCTATATGTGGCCAAGTCAATAGCAACCGGAATTTTTGGCCATGGCAAGGTTGAAGACGGGCATTGGGCACCGGGTGAAAAACGAAGGCCTGCCGCACTTCCCTATTGGGCGCACAAGCGCGGCGTTAAAGCGGATGACGGATTGTATGTGCCAACACCCGAAAACCCCGTACCTGATGCTTATTCAGGTGCCACGCCCGAAGGCGACTTCACCCTTAAAACGAAAGCTGATCAAAACATCAGTCCCCGGTTTAGAGTGCTACTCGAAATCAATCAGTCGTGGGACTGGAATGGATATTGGACCAATGATAAATATCCTGAAAATGAACATTATAAAGCCTCATCCCAACCTGCATTGGTTTATTCCGCCACCATTAATCTCGAAGATGACATAAAAAGCTATCCCATGAAATTAATAGGTCATAGCCATTATGCAGGTGAGAATGGAAAACTCTACACCTCATTGAACACCATCACAACCGCTAAAGAAATCGCTCAAAAGATTGTAGTAAACGAAGTTAGTGATTGAGAATATATAGAAGCTTAGTAATTAAGACAATCCTCAGTCGTATTATACCTTCAATGTTCAATATGTGTTTTCTGGTGATGGAGTAATGGGTGAATGCAGGATTATCTATAATGAGCGCATCAATGGTGTTATATAAAATGAACTGCCTTCCCCCTTTGAACGCTGACAAATTGAGCTTATATTTGTTTAGCCCATAAGAAAAGTGAAACAACTATGGAGAAAGCGATTGCGATTATGCACCATCATCTCAATCCCGGTGGTGTTACACGGGTTATTCATTCCCAGGTGAAGGCCTTGAGTGGTTATCAAAAAAACTGGATACCAAAGATCATCAGTGGTCATATACCCAAAAATGCAAAGCTTCCCGTGCCCGTAACCATCGATGAGCGACTGAATTATTTATACCAAGAGGATCTTAAATCCCTCGAGTTGAATATTGCGAAGAATAACTTGAAAGCAGCTCTTGAAAAAATGGTTGACAAAGAGGATATCATCCACTTCCATAATCTGAACCTGGGAAAAAACCCGCTGGTTACAACTGCCATTTATGAACTGTGTGAAATGGGGTACCATATTCTTAACCATGCCCATGATTTTGCCGAAGACCGGCCGTTAAATTATAATTTCCTGAAAATGATCATCGGGGATGAGTTCGGTTATGATCTCAAACAAGTGCTTTATCCGGATGCTGCTAATTACCATTTTGCTGTTTTAAATACGTTTGATTATGAAAGGCTTAAAACATACGGCATCGATAATGAGCGCATAAGCTTGCTACCGAATCCGGTCCAGTTTGAATCCATTTATAGCCTGAAGGATAAGAAAAAGAACAAAGCCCTTATTGCCGGTCAACTGGGCCTCGATCAGGATAAAAAGATCATCACTTATCCGGTACGGATCATTAAGCGAAAAAATGTGGGGGAATTCATTTTATTGGCGATGCTTTTCGTAAATCAAGCTCATTGGCTGGTGTCGCAACCTCCCAAAAATCCGGTTGAAATCGAGCCTTATGAGGCCTGGAAGCAATTTTGCAGTGATTTGAATATTCCCGTGCAATTTGAGGTGGGCAGCAAGGTCAATTTCGAGCAATTGATCAATGCTTCTGATTTTTGCATTACCACCAGCGCTCGCGAAGGTTTCGGAATGAGTTATATGGAACCCTGGTTAATGCATACACCCGTTATTGGACGGAACCTACCATATGTTACCGATGATATAAAGCAAAATGGTGTAAAGTTTCCGTATCTTTATAACCAAATCAAAATTGATTGGGAAGGAGAAGTTATTGATTTTAAGAATATGCCCGAAGACCGGCAAAGGGAAGTTATCCGAAAAGCTAAGGAAGACCCTGACTTCAGGCATGCGATGTACAGGCAAAATCCGTTTTTAAATGATTTGCTGAAAAAAGTTTCGGGGGAGTTGATCGAAACCAATAAGGCGATAATTAACCGCGAGTACTCTATTGCAAAGTACGGGGAACAATTAAATGGAATCTATAAAACAATACTTGAATAAGCTTGAGCATTTAAAGCCCATTCCCGCCGGTGTGGAGCCATTCTATCACCGCGATAATAACATCAGGGCTTTGATCTTCGATATATACGGAACCCTGCTGATTTCAGCTTCGGGCGATGTGGATGAAGCCGATGTAAACGAAGAAAATTTGCGGGCTGCACTAAAAGCCTCTCATTATCATTTAAATAATGGCGCTGTTGGAAACAATGGCTGTGACGCTTGTTCCAAAATGTTACACGCCATGAAAGAAGCCATTGGGAAATCGCATGCCGAAAACCGGGCCAATGGCAATCATCATCCGGAAGTGGACATCCTGGAAATATGGCGGGAAGTAATGAAACAGGCAACAGCTAAAGGCTGGGTACGTCCCGAACAAGATGCCGATTTAAGAACCTTCACCTTTGTTTTTGAACTATTAAGCAACAGGGTTTACCCCATGCCGGGAATGAATGACTTGATCAAAAGTCTGCACCGGAGCGGGAAACCCATGGGAATTGTTTCCAATGCACAATTTTACACCCCGGTGATCATGAATTTTTTGATTGATGGAGAGGTGCAGGAACGGGAAACCATCGAGTATTTCGATCCTGAACTTACGGTATATTCCTATCTGGAAAAACGTGCTAAACCCGATACGCGCTTGTTTGAGAAGCTAACCCCGGTTTTGAAGGAAAAATATGGTATAGCTCCCCACGAAGCGCTCTTTGTGGGCAACGACATGATGAAAGATGTATATGCCGCCCAGCAGGTTGGATTTAAGACAGCCCTGTTTGCCGGCGATAAGCGCTCATTAAGATTACGGAAAGATCATAAGCATATTCAACGTGTTAAGCCCGATCATATCATAACAAAACTTGCACAATTAAAAGAGGTAACAGGCATATGGACATCTCGCATTTGAATATAGGTATTATGCACTCCCTTATCGGCAAGAATGATGGCGTGTCGATAGTGATTGATCAAACGGTAAATGCCATGGTGGAATACATGGAGGTGGAGTTGGGTCATATTTTTTTCCTGGCGGCCCATAGTTCACCACGTTTTAATGCCGAAACCGACGAGATTTTCTGGCATAAAAACCCGGTCCATAAAACCATATTGCACCACTATGAGGAGCCCGCCCCGGATTATCTCAACAGCCTTATCCACAACAAGGCCATGTATGCCAAGGATGTGATTGCCGGTTTTATCGAAAAAAATGAGATCGATCTGCTGATTGCCCACAATACCTCTCATCCGTTGAATTTTGTTACCGCCGTTGGTTTGGGCTATTACATCGATGAATTGCGCGCCGAAGGCCTTATCTGGCCAAAAGTACTGGTTTGGTGGCACGACTCCTATTACGAACGTGAACGCTTTGCCAAGCCTAATAAAATCATCAAAAAATACCTGAAATACCTTCCCGGCATCGATATTGACGGCATTGCCTTTATCAACCAGGAACAGCGCAGGCTTGCGGAACGTTTTTTTAATGAACATCAAAAACCATATCGTAAGAATTTCCTGGCAACCCGCACGGCAACAATCCCCAATACCAGCCACATTTCCTGGGATTGGCAGGATCGGAACTGGAAAGGCAAGGAGATTATCTATCCGCCCCAGGATAATTATAACGACACCTTATTGCGTGATGTGGGATTACTTTCTCAGATACAGAAACGCGATATGGATTTCAAGGATACTGTGATCCTGTTGCAACATACCCGTGTGGTGCCCCGCAAAAGAATAGAGTTGGCCATTGACTTTGCCTTTTTACTTGAAAAGCGCTTCTTAAAAGATGGGGTGAAAAAATGCATTGCCATCCTGGTAAGCGGCCACTCGGGCGACGAACAGGTGGAATACAAAAAATTCCTCAAGAAATACCATAAAGACCTCTTGCTTAAACACCCCGATTCCAATGTAGTGTTGCTTTTTGGTGAGAATTCCATTCTTTCACATCGTGATATCATTGTTGATAAGAAGTACTACAAATTTGCCGAAATACCTTCAGTTATTGCGGCTAATGGCGGGCTGGGAACCTTTTTTAGTGAGGTGGAAGGCTACGGCAACAATCTGCTCGAAATGATCTCCTATGGTCTGCCGGTGGTTATTAATAAATACGAGGTATTTAAAAAAGAAATCGACCACCTGGGTTTTAAGCTGCCGGCTATCGATAATGGGATCATTACAGATGAGTTAGTGGAAGAGGCCTACAAAATTCAAACGGATATTGCTTACCGCAATCAGATTGTAAAACACAATCTGGAAGTGCTTAACGAAAAGCTGGGGCATAAAGTGATAGCCGAAAAACTAACACCGTTGATCAAAAATATATTTACCCGTGAATTATAAATGATGGGTAACAACACGATGAAGTCAATACTTTAACGCGAAACTTTGTTTAATGGATAATTAAAAACACAGGGATATGGGAGACTTTTATCAAAACGGATTGGTGACGACCTTGCACAATTTCAGGACGCGCTCGGTTGAAAGTATCGAATACGATTTGGAGAAGTTCTCTCACCAGCGTCCATTGGCATTGGTGTTGCCAAGTCTTTATTCGGAGCTGCATGGGCCGGCCCTCAATAAAATATTGGATGAGATTGTAAAAGTCCCTTACCTCGATGAGGTGATCATTGGGCTGGATCGCGCCAATAAAGAGGAATTCAAACATGCTAAGAAATATTTCGCACGCTTACCGCAACGTCACCGCATTTTATGGAACGATGGCCCGGGCATACAGAAGTTGAATAAGATACTGCTCGATCGAAAGTTGGCACCTGCCGAATTGGGCAAAGGGCGTAACGCCTGGTTTTGTTTTGGTTATGCCATAGCTTCCAATCGTTCGGAGGCAATTGCCCTGCACGATTGCGATATTTTAACCTACAGCCGTGAAATGCTGGCACGGCTGGTTTACCCGGTGATGGAGCCTGGCTTTAACTACCGTTTTTGCAAAGGCTATTATTACCGCTCCGACGGCAACAAGTTACAAGGGCGGGTTGCCCGGCTTATGGTGACGCCTTTGCTACGCGCGCTTAAAAAGATGTACGGCCAGCTTAATTACCTGGAATACCTCGATAGCTTCCGCTATCCGCTGGCAGGAGAGTTTTCTATGCGTTCCGATGTGGTAAAAACCATACGCATCCCCAGCGATTGGGGCCTCGAAATCGGCATACTCTCTGAAGTGCATCGCAACAATTCCACCAACCGCATCTGCCAGGTGGATATTGCCGACCGCTATGACCATAAGCATCAGCCCCTGTCACCCGATAATCCCAATGCCGGCCTTTCGAAAATGAGCTTTGATATTGCCAAGCAGATATTCGGAAAGCTGGCGGCCAACGGCATTTCTTTTTCCCCCGGCGATTTCCGCTCCATCAAAGCCACCTATTACCGCATCGCCCTCGACATTGTGGAGCAATACCACAGCGATGCCGTTATAAACGGCTTTTATCACGACCGCAATGCCGAAGAAGAAGGGGTTGACCTATTTGCTAAAAATGTTTATGATGCAGGCCTCCATTTCCTCGAAACTCCCAACCAAATTCCGTTAATGCCGAGCTGGAAACGCATCATGAGCGCCGACCCGGAGTTCCTGCCCAAGCTGCATGAAATCGTGGAAGATGATAACCAGTCTTAACATAAGCATCTTTCTTTGATAAAAAACAAAGTGTTATGGAAGCAAACAGAGAATTATCCGGTAAGCAGCAAGAGTTGATCCGTAGCAGGCTTCAGACCATTTATGGAAGCCTGATCGATGAAGATAAGATCAATGCACTGCTGGATGTGGTCAGGGATCATTTGCAACTGGGGAAATTTGTGAACGAAAAATGGAATGAACGGGACATCCTGTTGATCACTTATGGCGATAGCATTATAGAGGAAGGCATCAAGCCGCTTTCCACCCTGGCTGATTTTTTGCATAAAAACCTGAAAGATAGTTTATCAACGGTTCACATCCTGCCCTTCTTCCCCTACACTTCGGATGACGGATTTTCGGTGGTCGATTATTTCCGTGTGGATCCGCAATTGGGCGATTGGGATGACATCGGCACTATCAACCGGGACTTTGATTTGATGATGGATTTGGTGATCAATCACATCTCTCAAAAAAGTGAATGGTTTCAGAATTATTTGCGGGGTAAGCATCCCGGCAGAGATTATTTTATTGAGGTCGATCCTCACACTGATCTTTCGCAGGTAGTGAGGCCCCGGAGTAAACCCTTGCTAACGGCCTTTCGAACCAACGAAGGGGAAAAACATGTATGGACCACCTTTAGCGAAGACCAGATCGATCTGAATTTTTCAAACCCTGATCTGCTCATCGAAATGATGAAGGTGCTGATGTTTTATCTGAAAAACGGCGCCCGCATTATTCGCCTGGATGCCATTGCCTATCTGTGGAAAGAGATCGGGACTTCCTGTATCCATCTGCCCCAAACACATGAAGTGGTTAAACTGATGCGGGATATTACCGAAATGGTCAAGCCTGATGGGATCATCCTTACCGAAACCAATGTTCCCAATGAAGAAAACCTGAGTTATTTCGGCGATGGTGACGAGGCCCATATGATCTACCAGTTCAGCCTTCCACCCTTGTTGCTGCATGCCTTGCACAAAGCCGACTCTAGGTATTTGAACGATTGGGTTTCCCGCATGCCCGATCCGGGTCAGGGCATGACTTACCTGAACTTCACCGCCTCGCATGATGGCATAGGCGTAAGGCCACTGGAAGGCATTCTTCCGGAAGCGGAAAAGGAGGAATTGCTCAACAATATGCGGGAGTTTGGCGGAAAGATAAGCACCAAGCGCAATGCCGACGGTAGTGAAAGCCCCTACGAAATCAACATAACCTATTTTGATGCTTTGAAGCACACAGCTGATGAAGTGGATGACTTTCAAATAGAGCGGTTTATTTGTTCACAAACCATTATGATGACCCTGCAAGGCATTCCGGCTTTTTATATTCATAGCTTGTTTGGAACACCTAATGATTATGAAGGCCTTCGGAAAACCCAGCGCAGTCGGACAATCAACCGGAAAAAATGGAACCGTGAAGAACTGGAAGGTCTATTGGCTTACGACACTTCCTACAAAAGGGTATTTGATGAATTAAGGAGACTGGCTGCTATCCGCCGCAATGAGGAGGCTTTTCATCCGGATAATTCGCAAAAGATAATCAACATGGGGTCTGCATTTTTTATCGTACTTCGCGAAGACCATACGGATGAAGGTGATTCCTTGGTAAGCATTTCCAACATAACCCATAAGGAGGTGATGTTAGGTTCTGAATTTGAGCGATTTAAATATACGTATAAAGACTTGATGACCGGAATGCTTGTCAACGATTTATTCGGTTTTGTACTTCAACCGTATCAATCCTTATGGTTAAAACCAGTATAATACATAGCTTTGAAGGCTTATCGAAATTATGAAGATACTAATTGCACCCGATTCGTATAAAAATTGCCTAACAGCACGGCAGGTAGCGCAGAATATTGGTGCCGGTATCCAGCGGATAATACCCGATGCCGCGATCAGGGACCTTCCCGTAGCCGATGGTGGAGAAGGTACTGTGCAAGCCTTGGTGGATGCCACCGGCGGTGAGATCATTACCACTGTTGTTTTCGATCCCCTGATGCGGGAAGTGGAATCGTTTTACGGTATTTTGGGAGATGGCAAAACCGCCGTGATCGAAATGGCGGCAGCCTCCGGCCTGGAGCTGATCGATGAAACCGAGCGTAACCCGGCGCTCACCACGACTTATGGAACGGGACAGCTGATCAAAAAGGCCCTGGACAATGGCGTGGAGCATATCATCATCGGAATTGGCGGCAGCGCTACAAACGACGGCGGTGCCGGCATGGTGGAAGCCCTTGGCGGCAATTTCAGAAACCAGCAAGGGGAGCTGCTCGATAAAGGAGGTTTGGAGCTAAAAGACCTTCATAGCATGGACCTCTCGGCATTTGATCAGCGGGTTGCTGAAACCAAATTTACGGTGGCTTGTGATGTGGACAACCCCTTAACCGGTATCAACGGGGCTTCACAGATTTACGGCCCTCAAAAAGGAGCGTTAAAGGAATTGGTTGGTCAGCTTGATGAAGCCCTGAAAAATTTTGCTGCCTTGATCAGGGAAAACCTCGGTAAGGATGTGGAATTTGTTCCGGGTGCCGGCGCCGCCGGCGGATTGGGCGCCGGATTAATGGCGTTTTGCAATGCTGAATTGAAGCCGGGTTTCCAGATCGTTAGGGAGAAGGTTCACCTGGATGAAGCTGTGCAATGGGCCGACATTGTAATCACCGGCGAAGGGAAAATGGATCACCAAACGCCTTTTGGCAAAACACCGCACGGAGTGGCACAGACCGCCAAAAAATACGCTAAGCCGGTGATTGGGATTGCCGGTACACTGGGCGAAGGCTATGAAGCGCTTTATGAACAGGGCTTCGATGCTTTGCTGTCGATAACCGATAAGCCCATGCGACTTGAAGACGCCATGCGCGATGCCGGCCAGCTCCTGCAGGATACCGCTGCCAATATGATGCGGCTGGTGGTGTTGGGGGCTAAGACACTGGATTGGAGGAAGGAATGAGCATCCCGGAAAAGCATTGGTATAGGATGGAGGGTGGTGATTGGTTGAATGGTTGAATGGTTGATTGGTTAAATAGTTGATTTGTTAATTAGTTAATTAGTTAATTAGTTAATTAGTTAATTAGTTAATTAGTTAATTAGTTAATTAGTTGATTAGTTAATTAGTTGATTTGTTAAATAGTTAATTTGTTGAATAGTTGATTTGTTAATTAGTAAGCATAGGAAAGTGCATAATATAATCTTTGGAGCAATTAATAGTTTGAATAGTTGATGTTTAGAAAGAGCAGGGGGATTTCTCCATGCTAAATACAATTTCACCGGAAATCAGTGATTTTGAATTTGCTTCCTGCAGGCAACCAATTGACCAATCAACCAATTAACTGATCTATCAAGCACTCGATGAACAGTTCACGAATTAGAGATTAAAAAGGAGATTCATAATCAAAACCCGACAACCCATGTCCACCGGCAAATTCCTTGTATATAAGTCCTCGGCAGGCTCCGGGAAGACCACCACCCTGGTGATGGAATACCTGAAGATCGTGTTAAACGATCCCGGGAAATTCAGTAACATCCTGGCGCTTACCTTTACCAATAAAGCGGCCAATGAGATGAAAGAGCGGGTGATTAAAAGCTTGCACGAGCTGGCTAACCATGATCAGGATCAGGCTCCACGTGGATTCCTTCTGCCTAAGCTTATAACGGAAACCGGATTGGATCAAAAAGCGATTAAAAGCAATGCTGAACAGGTGTTGCAAAACATCCTGCACAACTACTCCCAGTTTTCCATAGGAACTATCGATAGCTTTGTGCACCGCATTATTCGCTCCTTTGCATTCGACTTGAATATCCCGGTGAACTTCGAGGTGGAACTCGATACCCAAAGCCTGATCGACCAAGCCGTTGATTTCCTCATCAGCCGGGTGGGGGAGGATGAAAAGCTCACCAATGCCCTGATACGCTTTACACGCGACAAGACCGGCGAGGAGAAAAGCTGGGACGTGCAGCGCGACCTGCAGGAATTTGCCTACACCCTTACCCGGGAGGATAGCCGTCCGTACATCAGCAAACTCCGCGACTTATCGCTGGACGATTTTGAAAAAATCGGAAAAACGATCAATACGGAAATCAGTATTTTTGAAAATACCATGGCCGCTTTGGGGCAAGACGCTATGAAGGTCATCCGCAATAAAGGTTTGAATGGCGATGAGTTTTACCAGGGGCGCAAAGGCATTGGGACGTATTTTGATAACCTGGCTGAAAAACGCTTTGCAACCGATATCGATAAACTGTACCCGAATACATTCGTAACCGATACGGTTGATCAGGATAAATGGTATTCGAAAGGAGCAAAAGATGGTGATAAAGATGCCATCGAGTCCGTCAAAGGGCAACTGGTAAACATTTTCCGGCAAATCCAGGAACACATTCAACAAAAGGCTTCCGATTACATTGTTTTCAACATGCTGCGGTCGCAGCTCTATTCCATGGCGGTGTTGCATGAGATTTCAGGCATCCTGGATGAGATCAAGCAGCAGGAGCAAATCCTGCCCATTTCGGAGTTTAACGAAAAGATTGCCGGCATTGTGCTGGAGCAGCCCGTGCCTTTCATTTATGAGCGGGTAGGGGAGAAATACCGGCATTACCTGCTGGATGAATTCCAGGATACCTCGGTGCTGCAATGGCAGAACCTGGTGCCTTTGCTGGAGAATTCATTGTCGGCCAATCAGTTTAACCTGGTGGTGGGCGATGGAAAGCAAGCCATTTACCGCTGGCGCAACGGGGAGGTGGAGCAGTTCCTGCAGTTACCGGCCATTTACCGGAAAAAAGGCAGTTTTCAGCAAGAGCGGGAACAAACCCTCAAGCAGCATTATAAAGAAGCGGTGCTCGATAAGAACTTTCGTTCAAGGCGGGAGATCGTTGATTTTAATAATGATTTTTTCACCTCCATTGCGCAGCACCTGCCGGATGATGCTTATAAAGAGCTCTACCGGAATGCTGCACAGGAGCTGGGTGGTAAGGCCGAGGATGGTTACGTCCATATTGAATTTCTACCCAAGGCGCCCCGGCAGGAGTTCAGGGAGATGAACCTGGAGAAGGTGGAAAGCCATATTGGTGAATTGCGCAGGGAAGGATACCGCTACAGCGACATTGCCATCCTGTGCCGTAGCAACATAGATGCCAGTGAAATTGCCCGCCATTTGCTGAATCAAGGTATTAGCGTGATCTCGGCCGAATCGCTGTTGCTGAAAAGCTCACCGGAGGTTGGCTTTATCACGGCTTTGCTACAATTAATGATTAACCCTTCCGATAAGGTGCTGATGGCGGAAGTGATCGATTACCTGGCAAATGCCGGAAAAACACAATCGGATGATCTGCACCGCGAATTTTCCATCATTGGCAAAGGTAAACAGGAAGGGCAGCAGGAATTTCATTTCGAGGAAGATCATCATGCCTTTAATGACTTCCTGGAAATCCTTCATGATAACCAACTTGATTTCCCGGTGGAGGCTTTACGGCATCTTCCGTTGTATGACCAATGCGAGGCGCTGATCAGGAATTTCGGGCTGGACCGGCAACCGGATGCTTATTTGCAGTTTTTCCTCGATGCGGTGCTGGATTATACCACCAAGCGCAATGCCCGGCTCGAGGATTTCCTGGAGTGGTGGGCGGATGAAAAAGAAAAGCGTTCGGTGGTCATCCCCGAGGGCACCGATGCGGTGCATGTGATGACCATCCATAAAGCCAAGGGGCTGCAGTTTCCGGTGGTGATCTATCCCATGGCCACCATGAAGATCAAGAACAGTAAAGATGCGGTGTGGGTTGATTTTAAGAGCCGAGCAATCCCTGAAATGAAAACGGCTATGTTGCCCATGAACAAAAGTCTGAATTATACTGATTTTGCTCCTTTATACCAGGAAGAGGAACGCAAATCGGCGCTGGACTTTGTGAATATGCTCTATGTCACCATGACCCGCCCGGTGGAACAGTTGTTCATCATCACGAATCAACCCTCGAAATCGAGTGGGCCACCCAAATCGGTGGCTGACTTTTTCAAATGGTACCTGGGAAAAAAGCAAAGGTGGGATGAGAATACAGCGACCTATGCATTCGGCAAAAAGCCGGCTCATACATCAACTGATGCTTCAAGCGGGGAAAATCAATATAAACCTGCTGCATGGCTATCATCCGACTGGCGCAAGACCATCATGATCAAGGGCCGCGCACCTGACTATTGGGATGTGGAGGACCCTGCCGCCGGCCGTGATTGGGGAAACCTGGTGCATGCTGCACTGGCAAAGATCAATGCGCCGGATGATGTTCAGGGTGCTGTTGATGCCATGTTTGAGGAAGGACTTATCGATGAAGGACAAAAAGAAGCATTGGCAACAGCCATTGACCGGTTGCTTCAGCGACCGGAAATCAAACCCTTTTTTGAAGCAGGCCTCAATGGCCGCAACGAATCCGAGATATTGCTTCCCGGTGGCGACAGCTACCGCCCCGACCGCATCATCTTTAAAACAGATGAAACCTGGATCGTCGATTACAAAACCGGCCATGCCGAAGAAAGCCACAAAAAGCAGCTTAAACGCTATGGTGAACTGTTAAAACAAATGGGATATGCCACTGTGAGGATGTTCCTGATCTATGTGGATGGGGAAGAGCCGGTGGTGGAGACTGAGGGACTGAGGGACTGAGGGACGAAGAGACTGAGAGACGAAGAGACTGAGAGAATGAGAGACTTAGGGACTGAGAGACTGAGTGACTGAGTGACTGAGTGATTGGATGATTGGATGATTGGATGATTGGATGATTGGATGGTTGATTGGTTGAATGGTTGATTGGTTGAATGGCTGATTGGTTGATTGGTTGGTTGGATGAGTGGATGGTTGAATGGTTGATTGGTTGAGTGGTTGGATGATGGAAAGACTAAGAGGCTGAGAGACGAAGAGACTGAGAGACTGAGAGAACGAGAGAATGAATGATTGGATGAGTGGATGGTTGAATGGTTGAATGGTTGATTGGTTGAATGGTTGGAAGGTTGATTGGTTGATTGGTTGATTGATTGGATGATGGAAAAGACCTAAGAATGGGGATTGGAGGAGATTTTTAAAATTTGTCGGGTTAAGGTGACAAATTTGATTATTGCTTATCGGTATAAAGAAATTGCAATGAACTAGTTGTTTTTTGTTTTAATATCCTGAGGATCAACTATTGGCAGTATGGCTTTATGAAGGAATGTCCCCTTGAAACACGAAAACATAATACCCCGGGTGGTGGCAATAGAAATCGAATTGAGTTTTGTGATTAGGTTTTCCGGCATATCAAATTGCTTTTCATCATCATTAAAAAACTTGGAAAGATCAAGGATTTCGTATACACAGCTTGTACGAACTTTACCGAATGTTTTATTTTTAGAATCATCTAAAACCGTTATTGTGCATATAACGACAAGTAAGTTTTTCTCAAAGCCGATTCGATGTTCCAATTTAATATCAAACTGAAATATGGTGTTATTAGCCAGCGGTTTATCCGGTGCTGATAATGATGTATCAAGCAATTCAATTGCTTTTATCTCAAATTCGTTTTTCTCATTTTCCATAAATCAATATGATTAGGCGGTTATGCTATTGCAATATGCAGATAATCACTTGTAATAGTGTTGTCTTCCTTCTTCAACCATGCTAATTATTTGATTGAAGTTATCCAGACCGGAAGTAAGCTCAACCTCCTTTTTAACTACCACATGATAAGTTCTTTCAGTCTTTTGCTTTTCCTTGTTCAAATTAAGAAGTGATATCCCTAATGCGTTTTCGAGTTCAACCAATGTATCTACCGTGAAGTTATGTGTTCCCGATAGCCATTTTGTAATTACCGAAGGATTGTTTCTTTCTACAGCAGCCAAAAGATCTTTATTTTTCCAACTCTTTGCTTTCATAGCATCCCCAATGCGAGCGGCGAGTATCATTTTTGCATCCGTTTTAGCCTGCTCAATTGGTGTTATTTCATCTAACAAACTGTCTAATGCACTTTTATTTAACATGTCTTTACTTTTCATTAATTTCAAATTCTAAGTTGCCTTTCAAATCGAACCCGTCATTTATAAACGTAATGTCCTTACCTCTTATCCTTTCAGTAATCTGTGATGATAACCATCTGAGAAAGTAATTCTCATTTTTTAGCTTTTTATCTTCCTGAAATGCACGTATTGTCTTGTTCTTTGGCCCCCCGCTTCCAACTACGAGTATTTGGGTGCCATAGCGTATACAATACAACCTCAAGTTACTGCCAGGCTTGTCATACAAAGCACACACCCCATCACCCGGTTCTCCTTCAAATTCTTTGAAAAAATGAGTTCTTGCTCCGGTACGACTTCCTATGGTTTTTAAACGCTTTACAATATCTTTTGTTTCATTTTTAAATGAAATAATACATTCACGAATGAATTGATCAAGCAAAGTCTCTTCTTTGTTGTTGAATACAATTGAGTATACAGAGGCGGATTTTCCGCTTAGTTCACCTACTTTCACTAATCTGCACTTCATTTGATAATTGGATTACAAAAGTAATCTCTTTCACTTATAATAGAAATGGATTCAGGCGTTTTATCATTATCTCTGAAAGTTAGCAATATCAAAGTTGTGTTAGATATCTTCCACGCCCTACTTTCTTACGAAAGTCAAAACCCCTCAACCAACATCCTTCTTCTCCCTGTCGCCCAAAATGAAAAACCTCAAGCGTTTATAAGGCTTGTTATTCATAACATTGATCGCATTGGTAATGGAGACCAGCATACCCATGAAAACCCCGATCAGGATGTAGTAGGAGGCCTTGTTGATGAACTGGTTCATGCTTAGGAAGTAATGCATGGCCACGCCGGGTAGAATAATGATGACCCAAACAGTGAGTTGTAAACCGGATACTGCATTAATTCTCCGGTGTTTATGTTTTTGCTCCAATTACCGCCCTGATTTTACCTTACAAATCAACTACAAAAAAGCGACATTGACACGACATTTAGTAAAAGGGTGTTATTTACCGGCCGGATGCAACAACTTCACAAGTCACATAAAAGTTTTTCCTTCGTGCAACTTAGTGAATTTCCTTTGAGCGCCTTGGTGGTTAGAATTTTACAACGAAGGTACACGAAATTCATCACGAAGTAACAGAAAGTTATTTAGCTTGTTTCCAGCTTTAAACTTGGTAATGAACCCAGTTATAGAGGGTGGAGCGCTAGGCTTAGGGCAAGGAGTAATATATTTTGGAGCAAATGTTCTGAGGCCCGCTTACCGGTAACTTTAAACTTTCGACTTTAAACTAGGTAACAATGCCAAGCGAAGAGCGTGTGCCGCTTTTTTGCTCAGTTGTTATATCCCCTCATCCCTTTGTGCACCTTTATGACATCGCCCGGACCTAAAAGATAAAATTCTTCCCAGTCAAAATCCTCTATGCCTGTCAGTTCAACGGGGAAAGACAGATTTTTTTCCAAAAATGCCTTGAATATCCCAATGGTTTCTTCCCTTACCGAGATATCCTCTATATGCTCCGGGAAAACAGCTTCAATTCGTTTTTCCTGCTTTTCAAAATCTTCATCCATCGTGTGGTGTTTCTATTTCACTGTAAAAACCTTATATTTACAACATGTTAACAAAATAGTTATGATCTCGGTTCTTAAATCGGAACCATTATAAGTGCCGGGCTAATCATAATGGAATCTGCATTTAGCAATCAGTATTTCACCTGCACGGTATTTATATATCAACCGGTGTTCACCGGTAATTCGGCGTGACCAAAATCCCTTGTATTTATACTTCAAAGGTTCGGGTTTCCCAAGCCCTGAATAAGGATGGCGGGAAATTTCCGCAAGTAGTTTGTTTATCCGTTTAAGTATCTTCTTATCAGCCTTTTGCCAATACAGGTAATCTTCCCAGGACTCATCCACGAATATATATTTCATGAATCAAGCAAGTCTTTTTCAAATGATGAGCCGCTATTCAGTTTCTCAATCGCAGTGTCCAGGCGTTTCTCGTTCGATTTGGAAGACAATTCGTGATGAGTGGCCTGTAAAGCGTTGTATTCTTCCAATGACATAATCACCACAGCATTATCTTTTCCGCGATTGATGATCAACGTCTCAACATTCCGGATTACGCTATCCAGATACCTTTTCATATTTTTTCTAAAATCTGAGATCGTTGTTGTTAACATAGTGTTACAATTTTATGTACAACCTTATGTACAAATATAACGTGCACCGATCAATATTTCATATCTATATGAACAATTTTACTTGTTGCTTTTAAAACCAGCTTCCTATGCCATTTCTGGCTTGGTATACAATCACTGATAGACTTTTTTCAATAGGTCCAACGGCATTAGCTTATCAAAAATGATCAATACACTGGTGTCTGCGATCACATAGCTAGGCATTGGAGATGTCGGTTTCCAGATCATCAATTGAGTTACTGTAGACAGAAACTCCATATTTAGCGAGTAGCTCAATAAACGTTCCTTTCGATACACCGGCCAATTCCGCTGCTTGACCTGAAGGGAGCGTGCCATCCTCATATAATTTGGCAGCTATCAGCATGACCAGCTCAGCGTCATTCTTATCTACCGAATCTGGTATATGCAAATGCAGGCTTCTCATATCATGCTACACCCGAAATCCGGATCATCGTTGATGGTGAGTGATTTACATGCAAATTTAATGTTCATTGGGGTGGCGTTTTAGTGGGGTTGTAATTGAAGCATAATAAGGCTCATCATTTTTATTACAATCTGAATGAGGTAGGCTCAACTATTGTCTCCGGGAGATACATGGTTCACCAAAGCTTTGATTGCTAAGAATAGCTTTCATTTGCTTCTTTTATCAGGATACTTCTCTTTTAATTGATCTACGATCTTTGGATGCTTTATATAAACCAATACCTTCTCCATAATAATTTTTTCATAAAGTAGATTTTTACGCAAGCGATTGTTATTATATTTTATCATTACATAGATAAAATAAACGATCGTAAGTAGTGAAAAGAATACCACACTAGATGATGGTTTGTCGGTTTTGATAAATAAACTCGAATATGATACCACTAAGATAAAAATATGAAAATAATAAATTATCTGGTAAAATCCATACCCTTTGGGAATCGTATCATCGCGCAATTCATTTTCTTTGATTTTTCTAATACGCTTTTTACCAAGTTTATTAGTAAATTCTCTATGATAGAGCAATAAATTTTCCCATCCAATATATGGTCGGTGATTCCGCTCAATTACCAGCATGATGTATGCAATAATTCTTCCGGCACTAAAAAGTCGATTAACCGTAAATTACAGATTAAGACATAAAATAATTGTAATAAACGCAGGAACATAGGGTGTATATTCCCCTTTTCCAAAATTAATTGATGCAAGACTTAAGGTTATGATCAAAATAGGTCTTTCAAATACGTAATTTTTATTTGTATCTGCCTCCTTCCTCAGACTTTCATATTCCAATTTATAATCTTTCATGGTAATTGGTTTTATCATATAGTCTATAATGTTTTTCAGATATAGTCTTGAGGCTATCACCTCTTGGGTTTTTCACTGTTTTTTGTATATTGATTCTATATTTACCAAAAGCTTCTCCGTATTTTCTTCGTTCGCTTATAGACTTTTTTCAATAGGTCCAACTGCATTAGCTTATCAAAAATGATCAATACACTGGTGTCTGCGATCACATAGTTAGGCATTGGAGATGTCGGATTCCAGATCATCAATTGAGTTACTGAAGACAGAAACTCCATATTTACCGAGTAGCTCAATAAACGTTCTTTTCGATACGCCGGCCAATTCCGCTGCTTGTCCTGAGGAGAGCGTGCCATCCTCATATAATTTTGCAGCTATCAGCATGACCAACTCAGCGTCATTTATATCTACCGAATCCGGTATATGCAAATGAAGGGTTCTCATAGGTTTACTCATTTTTCTTTCTTTATAACGAATTGTAGCAAACAACATCTTGTATCTGATATTATCCTTAACGGTCTTTCAGCATCACTACTTTTCCCTTAAACCTTGTCCTGAGCATTTTCTCCAGGTTGGCGTATTCCATACCGGTTAGATTGAGCCCGATATGGAAGGTAACACCCGCACAATACATTTCAAATTCCTTTGGCTTGAGCCTCACATACATATCATATTGCTGCGTGTAATTGATTGCTGCTTCCGACGATTCAATAGTGTACCAGTCCATATCGTATTCTTCTTCCTGGTAACTTCGCTGGATTAACAGGTATTTACCCGCCGGATGCAATAGCTCTTCAATGGTCCGGTTTTCATCATGGGTTTCAAGGGTATCGTTAAATTCAATGGTACACCCGAAATTCGGATCATCGTTAATGCTGAGTTCTTTGCATTCAAATTCGATGTTCATGGTTGGAGTGTGTTTTAGCAGTTTTCTTATTGGCTCATCAATTTTTCTGACCGTAAAAATCTTTTTTGTTAATTAGGCTTGCAAGATGTTCATTGCGGGAAGGCTATCTACTCATAGTAGTTTGAGACCTTCTCGCCATATGTCCTTACTGGTAAGGTCGCCTACTTGTTTTAGGGTACGTTTATAATATTACATTATTTTGTCATATTTAATTTTTTTATCCATATAATGCTCTGTATAAAATATAAATCCAATATTTAATAAATTTAAAAATAATAGAACAATCCACTCTCCAATTGAAATACAATAATTTTTATTATTAAGAAAGAAAATTGAGATTATTAGTGGAAGTAGTCCTAAAAAAATCCAATTAAAAACCTTACTTAATCTACTAGTATATTTAAAATTGAATATCTCGTCAAATTGATTGTCTGTCTGAGAGTGATATACCTTTTTTGTATCTTTCAGATCACAAGCATCATTTATTTCTCTGGCAATTTTTGTTGATATAATCTTACCGAGTCTAGCGATTTCTATCCATTCTCGATAATAGTATAATTGAATTAAAAATAAACAAATAAGCAAAACTATGACCAACTCGAATTTTAAGTTATCGTCGAGAACCTTAGCAAATGTAAATGATAGTAATCCAATGTAGCCGGTCAGCACAGCCTTTTGTAAATTTGACCTTCTATGTATCTCCTGTTTAATTTGTTGAGAATCTGCAATTAAACAATCAATATATTTTTCGGTATATTTCATTTTATTAGTATTACATTACTGTTATTAAGAACGCTAACGGTTGGCAGCTATGGTGTGTGCCACATTATTACTACTATTCTTTATGGTTTGAAACATCTTTTATTTTACGATTTTCTTTCTTAATAAGCACTTCCTGCGGCATGTACGATGAATCGCCGTGTGTACCTTGCATTTACATTCATCGCCCACTATCCAGAAGCAACAGAAAAAGTTTAAAAGTACAAATAAACTTTCTAGCATTATTCGGAAAGTGCGATTGTAATTTTCAGAGGGTATGGAAAATAGCACAAAGCCCAATATTGGGGCCTACGATTACTATTGATAGATTGAAGAAACGCGGTTACATTCCTATGTTGGATATCTACAAACAAATTTCCCTACTCACGGTGAAGATCGGGATTAATGAACCGTCCCGCCTTAGGCTGGATGGTCCTCCTTCATTTTATTTCGAAGGATAGATGTGAAAGTGTCTCCCCATCAGTCCCGATGCGTATCGGGATTGCTGGCGGGCTGCCCACTAGATTGTGTTACGTTTTTATTTCATCTAAAAATCTTCGTAGATGATCGTCTTCTAAGAGGGTGTGGTCACTCTATTTTCCTCGTTCCCGATGATTTGCAAGAAAGAGAAGTCTGGGAGGTCAAAAAACCCCTTAATTTCCTGAATGTTGACTTCGGTTTGTGGTCCTCCTTTTGTTTCGTATAACATTTCAACTCTAAGAATTCTTACGAGGGCAATTCCCTTTCTTTTGGCATAGGCAATTGCACCTTTCTGAAAACCAGAAGAGGAGACAAGTATCCCTTTTTGTGACCCTGTCTCAGTCAGTTTATCATTGAGAACTTGTACCAATTCTCTGGTTATCGCTCCTTTATGTCATTTACATTCGGCCAATACCTTTAATGAGAAATTGGCCTGTTCAAATTCATAGTAAATGTCGATTTTATATTCCTGGTCTTTGGTCTGAATCTTTTTGTCGTGAACTATTTCAAGGAGTTTAAACTCACTACCCTTTGCTGTAAAGAGTTTCATCACTTCCTTCTCGAACTCTCTAGGTGTGATCTCAGTCGATTCTTCTGAAAATGGGCTGGTTCTCATTTTTAATGTGGCACAATGGTTGGTGATATGAAACATTCCTCATTTCGAATCACTTCCCTATCAGGCTGTTGCTGCCGGCGATTAATTCTTATGTTATTAAAATTTAGAAATATCCGCGCTATGTTTTAGGACCGGCTGCCAGGCCACGTTGATATTAATATTTTAGTACATGACAAAAACAATTAACACATTATATATCAAACTAATATGTTAATAACTATATGATAACTATCTTCCAAAAAGTGAAATAGGAAACTGGTATTCAGTATCCTGAAAGAAATACCATCACATATATCAATAAGATACATAAATACTAGTTGTGAGAGTAAAAATACAATTTTAGTCTCTACTTTAATAAAAATCATTGGGCAAAACATGAATTTAGCCCGGATTAAGTTCTTTGGCTTGTTTATTACGGGACTTTGCAAGGTGCAAACAGTTGGTTTTGAAAAGCTGGCAGCAAGCTTTGATACCAAAGCCAGCAGCGATTCTTCTTTAAGAAGGATACAACGATTTATGGCTGATTATCTATTGGATACCAACCTTATTGCCCGAATAGTTTTTGCTTTGCTTCCCCATGAACCACCCTATCGTTCATCGCTTGACAGGACTAACTGGAAATTCGGCTCAACGAACATCAACATTTTAACGCTTGCTATTGTATATAAAGGCGTGGCTTTCCCGTTGCTGTTTACTATGCTGCCTAAGTTTGGAAACTCATCAACAAACGAGCGCATTAACCTTAACCAACGGTATATTGCGTTGTTTGGCCAGGGCTCTATTGATTGCCTGCTTGCCGATAGGGAGTTTGTTGGCCAACACTGGCTTGATTATCTCAACTTTAATCATATACGATACCACATCCGTATTCGGGAAAACTTCTGGATTACACTTCCCAGGAATGGCCATGTAGTAAGAGCATCCTGGTTGTTTATACATCTGACAATCAATCAACAAAGTCATAATAGTCTAATTGTTAAGATAAAAGGGCAGCTCTGTTACTTATCAGGTTCAAAAGTCAAGAACAAACAAGGCGTACCTGAACTTCAAGTTATTATTTCTTTCAATAAGCCGGAACAAGTACAAACACTATATAGAGAGCGGTGGCAGATTGAGACTGCTTTCAGGGCAATGAAGACAAGTGGCTTTAATCTTGAAGACATTCACCTAACGGACATAGACCGGATCGCTAAACTGATAGCCCTGTTGATGGTTGCTTTTGTCTGGGCATACAAAGCCGGGGTTTTTCTCAAGGAAATCTGTGCAATTAAAATCAAAAAACTCGGGAGAAGAGCTAAAAGTTTGTTTAAGTAAGGACTGACATATCTTGCTAAGGTGTTCTTCTCTAATGACTTGGATGAGTTTAGAAAATGCAGTGAATTTTCGTTATGTACTTAGTTAAATAATTTTAATTGAGGGGGATTAATTATTTTATTTAACTCTGTAAATGAATCTACAATATAATCTGGTTCAATGGGTTTTTCGTCGTAAGTGCTTTTAACATCTTTTGTGTCCCAATGAGTGATTTTTAGTAATGTTTCAAAATTCTTTTGCTCAAAATAAGTACCATACTTAGCCCATATTGTTACAGCACCAATCTCTTTGGCAGGATTTAAATCTTTAGATATACTATCCCCAATCACATATGAAGATTTATGTGACACGCTGAATTCTGAAATAACTTTTAAATATGCTAAAGGATTAGGTTTTAATTCTTCTTTAGAGAACTCCCAGCGCTTCTGAATATGTTTTGAAATACTACTACTTATTTTAAAATTTGGAGGAAGTTCTTTCCCTTCCCATGCTGCTAGTCCATAGAAATATTTATCTAATCCTAATCTTATAAGTCGTTTTTCTCCATCATAACGTGGAGCATTTGTAACTGCAATAATTATTACGCCAGATTCGGATAATTTTTTTAAAGTTTGTTCTACCCCATCGTATGCTAATAAGTTCTTTTTTCTTGCCCTGCCAAATGCAACTTTTGCGAGTTGTAAATACTCATCTTGCTTTTTAATGGATAAATTTTGGAAAAATTTAATTCCTTGTAATATTGGAAGATATTCTAAAGTCCCTTTAGTTTTGTATACTTCTCTAAGTTCATTGATAAATTCTTCTTCTGTTATTCCAAATTTTGGAGACAGTGCATGTACCATTGCCCTAAAACTTGGAGCAAAATAATCAACCCAATTGTATAAAGTATTATCTAAATCTGTGAATAGAATCATGGTATTATTTTGATTTAACTAACCAGATAGTTACATCAAATAATTTAAGTGATTCTAAATCTTCAACAGGTTGCCCTATGTTACTTCTGTATGGTTCTTCGGCATTAGACCTTGTAGGAAAATCTTCAATATGAAAATTTAAAGACTTAAAATCAATTTGCTCAATTCTATTTAAAAGAAACCAAGCTGGATAGGTGCCCCTATGATAATAGCTAGGTGATGTTTCTGGATTAGGAGTTACAATCGTATTATTTTTAGGAGCAACCAAAATTTTAGTACAAATACATTCATAAAATTTGGCTAACCCTGTATTATAAAGATAAATTAACGCATAGCTATTTAGTTCTATTTCTTTTGAAAACTGCTTAAAGATGTTGTGAGGGGGAGTCTCATCTTGTTTCATCCACCAACCCCACCAAACCTCACCAAACTTATTAATCAGATTCCTGTGGTCGTTAATTGTACCATCTTTTTCTACGTTTAAATCTCTAAACCGTAATATAATTTTTGAATCCATTTTTTATTTTTTAAAAATCCATATTGGATATAATTTATGATAAAGAAATTTATATTTTTCAAATAGTCCACCACTATCTTTAAGGAAATTGAACCATTTTGTATTATTCAAAACTGCTTCAACATCAAATAATACATCATATCCCTTAGGAATGATTATTTCATGTGTGTAATTAGTCGGAATATTATTTATTGTATAATCTAGTGATAAACTACTGACTAAAAGTAATAACTTCCCATTTGCATTTAACATCGTCTCTAAAGAACTTAAAATTTCGTCTATTAGCTGTAATCCACCGACAGCCTCAAAATAGTCTTTTTTGCTTTGATATTTTCCGGCTTTTTCATCAAACAGTGGAATGTATGGAGGATTACACACAATTAAATCAAACTTGTAGTCAAATAATTTAGGATCAAAGTTACCTTTAACTAAATTCAGATCTATTTTTTCAATTTGAAAGGGTGTGGTATTCCCAGCTACATTCTTATTACAACATGCCAACGAAAGAAAATTGATATCAATTGAAACTAGTTTCTTAAGTCTGTTTGCATATTTTGCTAAACAAACCGTCAATAAGCCATTGCCACATCCGATTTCAATAGCTTTTTCAATATTGATTAATTTATTTTCGAAGATTTCTTGATTAATAACTTCAGCTAATAATAATGTGTCAATTGTGGGTCCAAAGACCTCAATATCAATTCGCCTGTCAACATGTACTGTAATCCCTCTGTGGTATATTATTTTATGACCACTACTTAGAATTTCTTTTAGTAAATTTTTTTCTTTTAATCCTAATGCATCAGTAATGCTCCAAAAGTCAAAAGCAGATTTTGGATTATCGATAACATCGATAGGTTGAATTTTAGGATAATTAGAAACAATTTCATATTTAAATATAATGCACTTTGATAACCCACCAATAAAACATAGTACTCCTCCTTTTTGTGGGAGTTCGCCAGACATCCGTGACTGTCTTAATGAATCAACCATATGTTTGCGTAGAGAATTCCACAGATGGTATAGCACTAGAGATTCTGGATTTGTATCCTTGTTCGGATTAAGAATTTCTTCATTCCATTTATCGGCTTTTAAAATCCAGTCTTTAAAGCTCTTGAATCCTAATTTATTCAATAACTTATTATATACAGGATGGTTAAACAGGACCAAAAATCCATCAACATTCCCATTATTGTTTAATATTGTTTGCCAATAGTCGAATTTATTGGAGCTTAAAAAATCTGAAAGAGATTTTGTTAATCCTTCAAAAGTTTTAGTAGTTAAGTTAATCATATTTCGTTGTTATGAATGAATAAACTTTTCAAAAATAAATTAATCTATATTTTACATAACTATTTGTGGAAAATCACCATTCCTGAACATCCTTTCTTCGCTTTGCAAATAACGTTAAATTAAATGAGTAGTGGCATATTACTAGATGCTTACCTGCTAAACAGCTACCATGTTTGAGCGGACCGATACACAACAAACTTTGATAATTAGGTCTTTCCCTGCCATTACTTATACAATATGTGTGTGCCCTGGATGTGTATGCATCGCCCAGTTATCTGGGACACCAAGAAAAAGGTTAAGAATACAAATAACCTTTTTAATAGCATTCGAAAAGAGCGAATTACTCTCCATAAGATTTATGTATTTGGTTTAGTGAATTATTTTATTGTACCTTCAATATTGCAAAAGACATTTCGGGATTCCTACCAGCCAATTTTGTTGGCTCTTTAGGAGGCGTCGTCTTGCTAATATCACGAACTATGTATTCGGTTTCTTTTTTCAACATGTTCTTTGCGACTATAGTGAAGTGTATTTTGAATTCATCAAAGTCTTTTAGATTAATCTTCTCTCTTCCAACAATATCATGTCTTATATCTGGATAGATAATATCAGAGTTAAACTGTCCCCTATCTTTTAAATAATCTATATTTGTCGTATGAACTCCACCGTTAATTAATTCTTGGGAGATATTCATAAGTACGACTACCTTTTCAGCAGCAACTCTAGATTTATTTATTAATGCTAGTTCAAGCTTTGCTTTACTCTGTGAATTGTTTTCAATTTTAATTAGATCTATTTCAATTTCTAAGTCTGCAAATTCTTTTCTGCTGAAAATATCTTTAACCAAAATACCGTCAATTGGTTTTGATTTCCCATCTATTCTTGAATAATATTTATTTTTATATTCTCCGTAATTTGCTTGGTTAGGTGCAGTTGAACTTTCTCCAAAAACAATTGCAAATAAAAATTTAGTGTCATTTTTTACAACTTTAGCTGAATAATCTTTAAATGGCGGGCTGCAACAAGTCCAGAGTACATCTTCAAACCATTCTTTTATTGTTGTATTACCAATTTTATTGTCAATTCCTTCTTCAATATTACCATCATCATCAACTCCAAAAAGCATAAACCCTCCTGAATGATTTCCAAATGCACTCATTGCCTGACTTAGTTTTTCTTTGATTTTATTCTTATTACTCCTGAAGTCAGATAATATCTTTATCGATTTTCTCTCAACCAAATTAGTTTCACCATATGAAGCTAATTCAGTGAAATCTTCTAAAGACATAAATTCATTACCAGAATATAAATGCTTATTAACAAGATTATTACTCATATTGGCTGTATGTTTAATAGCTTAAATCTTAAGAAAGAATAGTTGATAAAAATAAGTTGTATAATGCAACAGGGCTATCCTCATCCTTCCCACGGCTCCGCCACGGTGAGTCCCATTCAAGCGTATTTCCAGGAGCACCATTTATCGGGTTATAAATTGCAGCAACCAAAATAGAAACAATTGTTGACTTATCCAATAGCTTTATCGTAAAAAATCTTGAAAATTTCCTGAAAATCATTCCATTGCTGTTTTGTGGCAAGTCCATTTTGTTTTTGGAAATTTTCGGAATAGGTCATAAGTACTAAATACCAGCAGACTGGAAAAGTCCCCTTTATTCCCAGATGCTTTGAGACAGGAGCACAAGCACTAACTACTGGCAGGGCGGAAAAGTCCCCTTCAGGTCCCGAAAACTTTCGGGATAGGGGTGCCGCATTTTCCTTATTTTTGCACCGCATTTTTAAGACATAGAAACAAAGAAGGATAACATTATGGCAGACGATAAGAAAGTGATCTTTTCCATGGTGGATGTGAGCAAGCGCACACCACAGGGAAAACAGATACTGAACAATATTTACCTTTCATTCTTTTATGGCGCCAAAATAGGGGTGCTGGGATTGAACGGGGCCGGGAAATCCACGGTGCTTCGCATTATTGCCGGACTGGAAGAGCAATATGACGGTGAGGTGACGTTTTCACCGGGCTATTCGGTGGGCTTTTTGCCGCAGGAACCCAAACTGGATGAGAGCAAAACCGTCCGGCAAATCGTGGAGGAAGGCGTGCAGGATACGGTGAACCTGCTGAAGGAATACGAGGACATCAACATGAAGTTCATGGATGAGGACATCATGAGCAACCCGGATAAGATGAACGAGCTGATTGAAAAGCAAAGCAAGGTGCAGGAAGAGATCGACCGCCTGGGCGCCTGGGACCTGGACTCCAAGCTGGAGCTGGCCATGGATGCCTTGCGCACACCACAGGGCGATACGCCGGTGGAGGTGATCTCCGGGGGTGAGCGCCGCCGTGTGGCCCTATGCCGCTTGCTGTTGCAGGAACCGGATATCCTCCTCCTGGATGAGCCTACCAACCACCTGGATGCCGAATCGGTGCACTGGCTGGAGCAGCATTTGCAGCAATACAAAGGCACGGTCATCGCCGTTACCCACGACCGCTACTTCCTCGATAATGTAGCCGGCTGGATCCTGGAACTCGACCGCGGCGAAGGCATTCCATTCAAAGGCAATTATTCTTCCTGGCTGGAGCAAAAGCTCAACCGCCTGCAGGAAGAGCAAAAGCAGGAAACCAAGCGGCAAAAAGCCCTGAAGCATGAGCTGGAATGGGCACGCAAAGGCCCCAAGGGAAGGCAAAGCAAAGGCAAGGCCCGCCTCAATAACTACGAAACCATGATGGCCGAGGACATTAAGGAAAAGGAAAATAAAGTGGAAATTCCCATTCCCAACGGTCCGCGTTTGGGCAGTAAGGTGCTGGAAGCCCATGAGGTGGCCAAAGGCTTTGGTGAGAGGCTTCTCTTTGAAAACCTCAACTTTACCCTGCCGCAGGCTGGAATTGTTGGGGTGATCGGACCCAACGGCGCCGGGAAGACCACCCTGTTTAAAATGATCATGGGCGAGGAGCCACCCGATGCCGGCACCTTTGAGGTGGGCGATACGGTGCAGACCGGCTATGTGGACCAGCGCCACGCCGACCTCGACCCGGAGAAAACAGTTTATGAAGTGGTGAGCGGCGGGCATGAGATCCTCGATCTGGGCGGCAAAACCATTAGTGCACGGGCTTACCTAAGTCGTTTCAGCTTTAGCGGAACCGATCAGCAAAAGAAAGTGGGCGTGCTCTCAGGTGGCGAACGCAACCGCCTCCACCTGGCCATGACTTTAAAAACCGAGGCCAACCTCCTGCTCCTCGATGAGCCTACCAACGACATCGACGTGAATACCCTTCGCTCACTGGAAGAAGGCATCGAGAATTTTGCCGGCTGTGCCGTGGTCATCTCCCACGACCGCTGGTTCCTCGACCGCATTTGTACGCATATCCTGGCGTTTGAAGGGAATTCATCCACCTATTTTTTTGAGGGTAGCTTTAGCGATTACGAGGAAAACCGGCGCAAACGACTGGGTAAAGACATCATTCCGGAGCGGATTAAGTATAAGAAGTTGACGCGGTAAGGTAGTTGGGTTTGTGGGGCTGGGGTTGGTGCAGTTTATTGAGTTGGATTCGCTGAGCGCGAGGAGCAAAGCGCTGAGCGCGAGGTGCATAGTGTTAAGAGCAGAGGTCAGAGATCAGAGATCAGAGATCAGAGATCAGAGAGCAGAGAGCAGAGAGCAGAGATCAGAGATCAGAGAGCTTAGGTCAGGAGTTCTGAATTTGAAAAGGCGGCAGGCCGAAGGCCTGAAAGAACACAGCCCAGGGCAACGCCCTGGGATAGGGTACAATCCCTCCTCTCTCAGGCTGAAAGCCTGAAACGAATAAGTGTATACATTTAAAATATGCATTTTGAGTCATTAATCCTTTGCCTTTAGATCGGGAGTAGGCTAGGGAATCTTTGGCGGCATTCGTTTATTTTCGTTTTCCGCTGTACTTTGAGGAGCGTGAAATGTTTTGTGATTTGTTCCTGGAAGCAAAAAATTCCTGTTTTCTTTTTTGTTTCTCCTTTTCAAATTCTTTCTTCTCTTGATCTGTCATTGGTTTTTCGGTTTGCGGATAGGGATTGTCCTGTACCGGTTTAATTTTTTGATTGATCAATTTTTCAATATCCTTTAAATACAGGTTTTCTTCGGGCTCGCACATGGAAATGGCCACACCGGCTTCTCCTGCCCGCCCCGAGCGGCCTATCCTGTGGACATAGGTTTCGGCTACATTCGGAATATCGTAATTGATCACAAACCGCAGCTTATCAATATCGATCCCACGTGCTGCAATGTCGGTTGCTACCAATACCCTGAGGTCGCCGTCCTTAAACTGCTTTAACACCTTTTGCCGGTTGTTTTGTGCCTTATCGCCGTGTATGGCCGCCGATTTGATCTTTTGTTTGGCCAGGTTGCGGGCAATTCTGTCGGCGCCATGCTTGGTGCGCGAAAACAACAATACCTGGTCGATATCATGATCTTCCAGGATATGAAGCAGCAGATCGGTCTTTTTTGATTTATTGGTATAATACAAATGTTGCTGAATGGTTTCGGCCGTGGAAGAAACCGGGCTCACATCCACTTTTTTAGGTTTGTGCAGGATCTTTGCCGACAGCGCCACAATGTTATCGGGCATGGTAGCCGAAAAGAACAAGGATTGCCGTTTTGATGGCAATTTATCGATGATCTTGCGGATGTCGTGGATGAAGCCCATATCGAGCATACGGTCGGCCTCATCCAATACAAAATAGGAAATGTGTTGCAGACTGATGTACCCCTGATCCATTAGATCCAGTAACCTGCCGGGGGTGGCAACCAGCACGTCAATCCCTTTTTGCAGGGCATCGGTTTGTCTGCCCTGGGCAACACCTCCAAATACTACAGTGTTTTTTATTCCCGTGTACCTTCCGTATGTCGAAAAGCTTTCACCTATCTGTATTGCCAGTTCGCGGGTGGGGGTGATGATGAGTGCTTTAATATGACGGGGGTGATTATGCTTTTTCCTGCCGGTATATAAATGCTGCAGGATGGGAATAGCAAAAGCGGCTGTTTTCCCGGTTCCGGTTTGGGCACTGCCCAGCACATCGTTGCGGTCGAGTATGAGTGGGATGGTCTTTGCTTGTATAGGCGTAGGTTCGGTATAGTTTTCTTCCTTCAGAGCCTTTAAGATAGGCTCAATAATCTTTAATTCGTTAAATCGCATGTTTTGGTATTTTATATTTCCCGGTTAGCTTTTACAGGGATGTGTGTATAACAGTCTGCCAGGCAGGTGTTAATGAATTTAATTTATATGTTTTGTCCGTTTGTGTTTCCGGCATCTAACTTTGTATTTGGATTGATAACGAGAAATATGGCTATTTATTGGTTGAACTTTATTGGCTTGGGGAAATTCCTTATCTTTCCGGGTACACATTCATTAAATGACAATGAGTTTTGATCAACTACTACCCGGATAAATAGAATTCATTTGAATTTTACCTAAGTTGAGCGATTTAAATGCAGTGAAAAATCGCTTTACTTAGGTAAAATCCCGTCCCGAAGGTTTTCAGCGAATTTCCCGGCAGGTGTTTTTTTAGTTAACGGTTTTGTATTAATGGGATATTAATTTTCAGGAAGTTGGTATCTGCCGGGAAAAGGGGATTATATAAATGCCTCCTATATAACCTGAGATCATTTCTTCTT
>JAIPAP010000018.1 GCA_021740045.1 Bacteroidales bacterium | reverse complement strand
CACCATCTTTTAAAACCATGATTGTCATTTCGATGGAGCCGACGTTAGGAGGCGACTGAGACCTGCCAGCCGGCAGGCTGGAATCTCCGTCGTAATGCAGTCACCTTTACATTTTTACCTAGCCCACTTTATCGGGAATAATTGATAACCATTTTACAATCAGCATCCAGTAAAAACTTGTCATTGGTAGCGGAGCGAGCCTGTCTGCCTCGCCTCAGGCGAGGGCAGGGAATCTCCTAGATGTTTACCGGACACCAATGATAAAGATTATGTATTTGAATAAACGGAACAGGAAAAATTCATAACAAGCGCCAACAAATTCAATAATCAAATGAGGTATAGTTGATTATTTTATATATTTGTTAACGAAACCCAAAATCCTTAAAACATGAGACCAATTTTAATAACAATGCTCCTTGTCGCCACCCTGTGGTGCTTTGGGCAGCAAAATCCCCAACTAACCGAATCCCATAAAGACATTGCCGTAAAGGCAGTTCATCAACCTTTTATAGATGTGAGTACCAATAGCGCCACTGCTTTTGATATGTATCAGCATGGTGCAGCCCCCGAGGAAACCGTGATCGGGAAAACCTGGTACGACCTGCAAAGCAACACCTTGCTGGCCAATCGTTTCCATGTTTATGCCGATGGTACTATGGGGGCTGTTTGGACCATGGGCGTTGAATCGCCACCCACCTTCCCCGACCGGGGCACCGGCTATAACTTTTATGACGGCACTGCCTGGGGCCCTCAGCCCGAAGAGCGCCTGGAATCGGTAAGAACCGGATGGCCTTCATATGCTCCCCTGGGAGAAAACGGCGAGATCGTGTTTAGCCATGATTTTACCAATAACCTGGTGTATCTTACCCGCGAAGCCAAAGGCAGTGGCGAATGGAACGAATTCACTTTCGAAAACCCAAGCGATGAACATGTATTGGCCTGGTCACGCATGGCAACCGATGGTAATTCGGTACATGTACTGGCTACAACCCTTCCCGAAGGGAACGGTGGAACACCCTATGAAGGCATGGATGGCGCCATGCTTTATTCGCGTTCCACCGACGGCGGTGAAACATGGGACATTGAAAATGAATTGCTCGACGGAACAGGCCCGGATTATTACAACAGCATTTCTGCCGATGAATACGTGTGGGCAGAGCCTCGTAACGGAAACATAGCTTTCCTGTGCGCCGACGCCTGGCACGATATGTTTATGATGAAATCGACCGACAACGGTGAAACCTGGGAAAAAACCGTAATATGGGAACATCCCTACCCCTTCTTTGAATGGGAGGAAACCATTACCGATACCTTTTATTGCGTTGATAATTCGGCCAGCATTACCCTCGACAAAAATGGAAAAGCTCATGTTGTTTTCGGAATCAACAGGGTATTGCACAGTGAACCCGGAACCGAATATTTCCTCTTTCCTTATGTTGATGGCATTGGGTATTGGAATGAAGATATGGAGACCTTCTCCGATAATATTCACACCCTCGATCCCTATGGACACCCGGATTCGGAACTGGTTGAAAATGAAAACCTCATTGGCTGGTATCAGGATGTGAATGGCAACGGCCAAATGGACCTGCTCGATGATTTGATCTATTACCGTGAATTGGGCCTGTCAACCATGCCGACCATTACCATTGATGAGCAAGGGAAAGTATTTGTGTTTTACAGTTCAACCACCGAAGGATACGATAACGGTGTGAATAATTATAAGCACCTCTGGGCCCGCACATCCCCCGATAACGGCCTGAGCTGGGGTGAGTTTCACGACATCACCATCAATCCCATCCATACCTTTGATGAATGTGTTTACCCGGTGGCTGCACAAAACACCACCGAAACAGATGTTCACCTCATCTACCAGGCCGATGAAATGCCCGGAATAGCCTTGGACGACCAGCATGAATGGGTGGAAAACCGCATTTATCACTCCCGAATTCCCAAAGCGGATATCGTTGGAATAACTAATCCTGTAAACAGGACTAATGATTTGGTGGTTTCTCAAAACCAACCCAATCCGTTTACCCGCGAAACAACAATCAAAATTTCCTCCGCTGAAAGCTCCCATATGCTTTTTGAAATGTATGACCTTGCCGGAAAACTGGTAAGATCTCAAAACCTTGGTGTAGTAAAAGGAGATTATACACTCAATTTAGAGGCTGCTGACCTGAAACCGGGCTCCTATCTTTACCGCATTATTACAAACAATCGTGTGATAACCAAAAAAATGATCATTCAATAAATCAATCTAGTTAACCAATTATTCATTAAAATTTAAGCGTTATGAAAAGAGTACTACTGTTAACATTGATGCTGGTATTTGGCCTGTATTTATACGGTCAGCGTGCATCTCAAATCACTGCACCTCACAAGGATTACGGCGTGAAAGTTGAGTACAAGGCGCCGGTAAAAGACGGCAACAACTTCGATAATCCTGTCGATCTTACCAAGTACCGCCCCGTATTAGCTCCAACTGAGGACACCATTGGTAATACCGTTTATGACCTGCAAACCAACTCAACGCTACAAAACCGTTTTTACATGCACGCTGATGGAACGCTTGCTGCCACTTGGACAAGAGGAATGGAAAATCCGCCAAGCTGCCCTGACCGTGGCACCGGTTACAATTACCATGATGGAACATCCTGGGGTCCCATGCCTACCGAACGTATAGAGGACGATCGTGTTGGCTGGCCCAGTTATGCCCCTTGGGGTGAGAACGGTGAAATGGTTGTAGCTCATCTTGCCGAAGGACTTAACATTGCAACCCGCCCTGAAAAGGGAACCGGCGAATGGAGCCACCAAACTTTTATGGGGCCCGATGAAGCACCCTTATTAACCTGGCCCCGGGTATCTACTTCCGGTGAAAACAATATGTGGGTGCATATTATAGCCAACTCATATGAGCCCTACGAAGGTCAGCCAACGGCACTGTTATATTCACGTTCGGAAGATGGCGGTGAAACCTGGCTGGATGATAACATCATTCTCGATGGCTTGGGTGAAGATTATTACACAGAAATTTCAGCCGATGATTACGTATGGGCACAACCCAACGGTGGCGCCATTGCATTCTTGGTTGCAAGTGCATGGCACGATATGTTTATGATGAAATCAACCGACAATGGCAGCACCTGGGAAAAAACCGTGATATGGGAGCATCCTTATCCCTTCTTTAAGTTTGATGAAACAATAACGGATACCTTCTATTGTGTTGATAATTCAGCCAATATAACATTGGATAAAAACGGAAAAGCCCATGTTGTTTTCGGTATTAACCGGGTACTGCATGCTGAAACCGGAACCACTTATACTTTTTTCCCCTTTGTTGATGGCATCGGTTATTGGAATGAAGATATGGAAACTTTTTCCGATAATCTTCATGCCCTCGATCCCTATGGCCACCCTGATTCGGAACTGGTCGAAAATGAAAACCTTATTGGCTGGTACCAGGATGTAAACGGCAACGGCGAAATGGACCTGGAGGATGAGATTATCCACTATCGATCCATAGGGCTATCAACCATGCCAACGATCAGCGTGGATGCCGAGGGAAAGATATTAGTCATGTATGCTTCCACCACCGAGGGCTTTGACAACGGAACAAACACCTATAAACATGTATGGGCTCGTTCCTCTCCCGACGGTGGTTTAACCTGGGGATCATTCACCGATATGATCGCATTCTTTGTGGCACATAGCTTCGATGAAACCATTTATCCCCAGTTAACATCCCGCTCCGGTGATTATTTCCATTATTTCTATCAGGCCGATGAGCACCCGGGTGTGGCATTGGATGATGAGCATCCCTATGTTGAAAACCGCATTATTTACGGCAAGATACAAAAGTCGGAGATCATCGGCATGGATGATCCACAGGCGGCAGAACCGGCTATCAGGGTAAGCCAGAATCAGCCCAATCCGTTTATGGATAATTCCATCATTATGGTGAATACCACCAAACCTGTGAATGTGAAGCTGAATGTATACTCCATTACCGGTCAATTGATCTACTCGCAGGATGCCGGCAAGGTAAACAATACACATCAGTTTACCATCGATGGTTCGGAGCTTTCGTCAGGCATCTACTTTTATAGCATCGAAGCCGGTAATCAAACCCTTACCAAAAAGATGACGGTAAGATAGATTAAGCAGGCTTGCATACAATCCCGGTTTCTGCTTTTAAGTAGCCGGATACATATTGAAAAACCCCTCCCATCAAGCGAGGGGTTTTTTCTTTTTCAGTGGCTTCTCCCTTGCGAGGTCCTTATGGATAGCTTCATAATGTTCGTAATAAACCAAATAATCGAGGTTACAGTGCCTGAGTTATAAAAAAGGAGCTGCAACCCGAAGGAGATTCCAGGCAGGAAATTTTCCGGTCGCTAGTGGTTTATTAGCTCATGCAGGAAATTTATATGCAAAAAATTAGCATATTTCGCGGAATCGGCCTATTTTAGCACCAGCTAATCAATCTACTTTAAATCTAAAACGACGTTAAATGAAAAATTATGTACTAGTAGCGCTCACACTTTTGCTGTCTACAGCGCTTTATGCTCAGCAAAACCAAACACTCCGCAATGGCCTTGAATCTGCAGTTCATCACCCAAAAAAGGCAGTAGCCATTGAATCCGTGAGTAAACCTGCTCCGATCACCACTTCGGACCATGCCGTTCCCGAAACAACAAAGGGTTCAAAAGACCTGAACATTTTTGAGATCGGGGCTTCGGCCAATGCTTACAGCTATGGATATGGCGGCGGTCAAAAAACCATCCTTTGGGTGGATGACAACCTCAATGCCGTTACCAACACCCACCGCATGACTGCGGACACTTACTCGGGCAACCTGGCTATGGACCTTTCACTGGATGGCGGACAAAGCTTCGAAAACAACATTATGGTGTATGAATCCAACGAACCGGGACCCAGCTATAATTCTGATGCTATCCGGTACCCTCACGGAGCAATCTATAATCCGTTGGGAAATCTCGATCCGGCAAATGCACACCTGTTCTTCTTCGGACCCGTACTCGACGGTTCAAATTCCAGTGATGACACATGGGGCGGTTATGGTTTTGGAATGGCCAACCTGGTCGATTTTGAGGATACCGTCAAGCATACCCGTTCATCAAACCTGGATGAAGGCATGTATCAATACATCCCTGAAGCATTTACCGTTACCCAGGATGGCATTGCCTGGGCCGTAGACCCTGCCGATGACTGGACTTCAGGAACCCTTGACTATACAAGTAACCTCATTGTGAATAAAGGGATTTACGATGAAGAAGAAGGCAATGTGATTTACGAAGCCGACCTGATAGATTGTGAAGTGATCGATGATCCCGATCTATATTACATTATGAATGAGAAGATCGCTTTTGGCCCTGACGGACAAACCGGTTATATGGTGGTTTTATCCAACGACGGATCTGTTGAATTTTCGGAAGGTTCCGTTTATCCCATTGTTTATAAAACCACCAATGGTGGCGACGACTGGGAAAATATGGGTGGCATTCAACTTGGTGGAGAAGATGGCCTGGAACGTGTAAAGCAATTCCTCACCGATGAACAACTGGCTACTCTTTTCGACCCGGTACCCGGCCGTGATGAGATCCTTTATACCACTGCCTTCGATTTCGACCTGGTGGTTGATTACTCCGGAAACCCGCACATTGCCGTTATGGTAGGAGTTACAGGTGTCGATCCCTTTTCCATTGTAACCGAACCTTACACCTTTGCAGCTTTTGATATCTGGTCAACCGATGGCGCCAATTCATGGACTGCGCTCGATTTGAAAAAAGTACCCAGCTTGCGGGGTGAATTCGGTGATGCCACCTATACTGAAGATAACCGCATACAGGCATCCACCACGATGGATGGTGAAAAAGTATTTGTTTCATGGCTGGAAACCGATCCTGAATGGAGCGAAAACAACGATATGCCCGATATTCAGTGTGTAGGTATCGATCCGGTCGGTCACCTTTATACCGATACTGTGGATGTAACCGAATATACCATGGCATGGCTTCAGGCTTATTTCTTTGCAGCCCCGCATTATGTGCTAACGGACGATAATAAGTACACCATCCCGTTTACTTATGAAGCGATGGATCCGGGCGACCCAGCCAAACCGGTAACCTACATGTACATACAGGATTTTGCCTGGACCGAAGCCGATTTCAAACACGAATTCCCTGATGGAGTTGGCTTTAATGAGGATCCTGTGATGATAAGCGACATAAACGTCTCACAGAATTATCCGAACCCATTTAGCTTAACAACCACTATCGATATTCATACGGATGAAACAATGCCGGTCCAGGTTAAGGTTATCAGCCTTACCGGACAAGTGGTATACAGCGAAGATGCCGGAACTGTAAATGGTCATCATAGCTTTAAAATTGATGGAAACACCTTAAAACCCGGCGTTTACTTCTATACTATAAAATCCGGTGAGGAAACCATTACCCGGAAGATGACCGTTAAATAGCATAACAATGCATAAGAAACAGGCTACCACATGCAGTAGCTGTTAAGCACTATAAAGCCCTCCCGTCAATCCGGGAGGGTTTTTTTATACCACTAGGAATCAGGCATAGCAGTACTTTTAATTAACTAATCAATTGCATTTTAAATGACTACTTGTATAATTTATATCTTTTTCATATCTTGTCGCGGCTAAAACCAAATATTTATTGAGTTAACCTAAAAAATCCGATCATGAAAAAGTTTGTACTGTTAACCGTTTCACTAATGCTGGTTGTAACAATTTATGCCCAGCAAAATTCAAGCTTACAAAATGGCTTGCAAACTGCCGTGCATAATCCTGAGCAGGCAGTGGCCATCGAAAGTGTAAGCAAACCCACACCGATTACTTCTTCAACCTATGCAGTCCCTGAACGGACCAAAGGTGCACAGCAATTAAACATCTTTGCCATAGGACAATCGGCCAATGCTTATAGCTATGGATACGGCGGTGGCCAAAAGACCATCCTTTGGGTGGATGATCACCTGAATGCTGTAACCAACACCCACCGCATGACATCCGAAACTTACTCGGGTAACCTTGCGATGGACCTCTCACTGGACATGGGCCAGACTTTCGAAAACAACATTATGGTGTATGAATCCAACGAACCGGGGCCCAATTACAATGTGGATGCGATCCGCTATCCGCACGGAGCCATTTACAACCCGGTGGGGAACCTTGACCCTGCTAATGCTTACTTATTTTTTTTCGGGCCAATTCTCGATGGCTCCAATTCACCTGATACCTGGGGCGGTTATGGCTATGGCACGGCCAATTTGGTCGATCATGCCGACACTACCAAGCATACCCGGCCTGCTAATCCCGATGAAGGTATGTATCAATACATCCCCGAGGCTTATACGGTAACGCAAGACGGTGTGGCTTGGGTGGTTGATCCGGCCGATGACTGGACATCAGGAAGCCTGAACTACACCGATAACCTGATCGTGAATAAGGGCACTTTCGATGAAGAAGAAGGCGACATTACCTACGAAGCTGAACTGATGGAATTTGAAGTAATCCATGATGAAGACCTTTACTACGTGATGAACGAAAAAGTAGCCTTTGGCCCTGACGGGGAAATTGGTTACATGGTGTTGCTTTCAAATGACGAATCGGTTGATTTTTCGGCCGGTGCCATTTACCCCATCGTATTTAAAACCACCAATGGCGGTGATGACTGGGAATACATGGGAGGAATCCAACTAGGCGGTGAAGATGGTATTCACAGGGTAAAGCAATATCTAACCGATCAGCAAATAGAATCGCTTTTCGAGCCACCGATACCCGACCGTGATGAAATCCTTTATACCACAGCATTTGATTTCGACCTGGTGGTCGATCATACCGGTAATCCCCACATTGGTGTTGTAGTAGGTGTTGCAGGAGCTAATCCCTATTCTATTGTGACCGAACCTTATACCTTTGCTGCTTTTGACATCTGGTCAACTGACGGGGCTCTTACATGGACCGGCCTTGATCTGAAAAAACTGGCTAATTTCAGGGGTGAATACGGTGACCTTACCGAAGATAACCGTATTCAGGCAACCACTACCATGAATGGCGAAAAAGTGCTGATCTCCTGGCAGGAGACCGATCCCGGCTTCAGCGAAACCAATAATATGCCCGATATCCGCTGCGTAGGCCTTGATATGGTTGCTCGCACCTTTACGGACACCCTCAACGTTACCGAAGCTACCGTTGCCTGGCTTCAGGCTTATTTCTTTGCTGCCCCGCATTATATGTTTACTGACAATGATCAGTATACAATTCCATTTACCTATGAAGACATGGATCCGAATGACCCGACTAAACAGGTTACTTACATGTATATCCAGGACTTTACGTTAACCGAGGGCGATTTTGTTCATCCATTCCCCGATGGAGTCGGCATGAGTGAACCTGTGACAGTAGCATCGGATATCAATGTTTCACAGAATTACCCCAACCCATTCCGCGGAAAGACTACGATAGAAGTAACCACCGACAAAGCGGTGCCTGTTCAATTACAGCTTTTTAGCGTCACCGGACAAATCATTCAAACGGAAGACGCCGGCATGGTGAATGGCCTCCATCAATTCATTATTGATGGAAGTAAACTAACACCGGGCGTATACTTCTATAGCATAGAAGCCGGTGAGGAAACCATCACCCGGAAAATGACCGTAAAGTAGAATCAGTTTTAATAGTTATGGCTTGCGATATTAATAAGCCATAATAAACCACAAACCCCTCCTGAAGATTTCGGGAGGGGTTTTTTACAGGTTTTATAAAATTGATGATTTTTTTTCATCCCATCCCGCACTTAAAATTTTTTATTAAATTTGGCGGCTACTAGAATGAGCTAGCTATACTAAGTTTAACTAATAAAATCGATGAATTATGAAACGAACAAGAACTCTACTCTTGGCTTTTGCCTTGTTCTTTACAACAAGCCTTATAGCCCAGGAATTCGCTCCGGCTCCTAAAGAATACCGCAACATTGCGGTTCCCGACATGCGAGCTGTTGACAACCCCACTAACCTTAAAGAAGCCGTAAATCCTTTTGTGAAAAGCGGATTTACACCCTCGGAAACACAAATCGGAGAAACCAAGTACGACCTCCAAAGCAATGCTTGTACCCAAAACCGTACGGTATTTTATGACGATGGTACGGCAGCTTCAACATGGATCATGGGTTTTGAAGACGCGACAGGTTTCCCCGGCCGTGGTACCGGTTATAACTATTACGACGGTTCCGAATGGGGACCCTACCCGACTGAGCGTATTGAAAGCACCCGTAATGGCTGGCCTTCATATGACAAATGGGGTGAGAACGGTGAAATTGTTGTTACACACAGCGGTGGCGCTGACGGTTTGGTTATCAGCAACCGCCCCGAAAAGGGTACAGGCGATTGGACAGAAACATTCCTGCCCGGTCCCGAAGGCCATGAAGACATCCTTTGGCCCCGCATGATCACTGCCGGTGAAAATAACGAAGCGATTCACATTTTAGCCCTTACACCTCCCATCGCTAACCAGGGATCACCTTATGAGGACCTTGACGGCGCTTTGCTTTATTACCGCTCAACCGACGGTGGACAAACCTGGGAAGATGAACATCGTATTATCGACGGTATCAGCTCCGATTATTACGCCGGCTTTAGTGGTGACACTTATGCCTGGATCGACTCCGAAGGTGATGACATTGCCTTCTTGGTTGGTGATAACTGGGTTGATTTTATGCTGATGCAATCACACGACGGCGGTGAGACCTGGGAAAAAACCGTTATCTGGGAACACCCATATCCGATGTGGGACCCGAATAACCCAACACCTACCGATACATTCTATTGTGTTGACGGATCATTCCACGGCGCTTATGATGCCAACGGTAAAATTCATGTGACGTTTGGTATTAACAGGGCCATGTACGAAGATGGTGCCGCAGGCCCCAGTTGGTTCCCCTTTGTTGAAGGTATTGGCTACTGGAACGAAGACCGTGAATCATTCTCCGACAATGTGGATGCATTGAGCCCTTATACCGGAAGTGATCCTGATTCGGAAATGGAATACCTGCACAACCTCATTGGCTGGGTCCCCGACTTGAACGGTAACGGTACCTGGGTGGACGACCTGGTAAATCCCGAAATTGATGGCATTGGCACCTATTATTTAGGCCCGGCCAGTATGCCACAAATTGTGGTTGATGAAAACAATACCATCTCCATTGTTTTCTCAGCAGTATGTGAAGAACGTGCAACTCAAAACCAAAACTACCGTCAGTTGTTTGCCACGGCATCGCCTGATGGCGGCACCACCTGGCGTGAGGATTTCGCCTGGTTGACCGAATCACCGGTACATACCTTTGATGAATGTGTGTTCCCGTCTGTTGCTGCTACAAGCACCGAAGACATCCACTTTAGCTATCAGGCCGACGAAGAACCCGGGCTGGCAGTACGTGGTGACGAAGATGCTTATACCATGAACAAGATCATCTTTGCTTCCGTACCAAAAGATGATTACGTAGGCGTTGAAGAAACCATCATCGGTGGCTCAGCTTTCAATGTTTCGGCGAATTATCCCAACCCGGTTAGCGGCTTAACCAATGTTGATGTTACCCTTGAAAAAGATGCCAACGTTAATATTGCTGTTTACAGCATGACCGGTCAGCGTGTTATGGAAACCAGCCGTGCACTTAACGCAGGCACCCATAAGATGACCATTAATGCAGGCGAGCTTTCATCAGGCGTTTATTTCTACACCGTTACTTCAGGTGATAAAGAAATGACCCGTAAGATGATTGTTGAATAAACGCAAGACATTTAACTTCTTTTTATAATAAACGACCGGTTCCATTGGGGCCGGTCGTTTTTTAATCCCTACTTATATATGTAAAATGTTATATCTGTCCTGAAAAATTGTATTTTAGCACCCTGAAAATTAAAGCTTGTAGTAACATTTTTGTTAGCAGGACGCATTTATGCAACACGCTGTTCGGGCATTGATACAAAAGGATATTCAACTTGAATTGAAGCAAAAATATGCTTTGAACGGTATTTTATTGTATATTTTTTCCACTATTTTTGTTAGTTACCTGGCCTTTAGCGGCTTGATAGAACCAAAAACCTGGAATGCATTATTCTGGATCATTATTTTATTTGCCTCCGTTAATGCCATTTCCAAAAGCTTTGTACAGGAAGACACCGAACGGCAGTTGTACTATTATACACTAACCGGCCCCAACGCCATCATCATGGCAAAGATCACCTACAACTCATTCCTGATCATTATCCTGAGCTTAATCAGCCTGTTAATTTATTCCCTATTCATGGGATTTTATATACAATCACCGGCCATATTCATTGTGGCTTTGATACTGGGTAGCATGGGCTTTTCGTCCATTTTAACTATGGTGGCTGCCATTGCCGCCCAAACCAATAATAATTTTACCTTGATGGCGATATTGAGTTTTCCGCTGGTGTTGCCCTTGCTCATCACCCTGATGAAGGTGTCGAAAAATACATTATTTGAAACCACCTGGGCGGAAAACTCGCAACTCTTGCTGGTGCTGCTGTTGATCAATGTAATCGTAATAGTGCTGGCCTATTTGTTATTCCCTTATTTATGGAAAGATTGATATGAAAAAACACTGGTGGAAAATACTTGGCGTCCTCTTATTAACCTACACGATAATTGCAGGTTTCCTGATCGATGTGCCCGACCTGCCCATTATCCGTGAATCCATACGTAATTTATTTTTTCACGTTTGCATGTGGTTTACCATGATATTGATCTTTTTGATCGGATTTATCAATAGCATACGTTATTTAGCCACCTTTAACCGCAAATATGATCGCATGGCGGTTGAAGCAGTCAATACCGGCCTGGTGTTCGGCATCCTTGGGCTGGTTACCGGAATGATATGGGCACGTTTTGCCTGGGGCGATTTCTGGACGAACGACCCCCAGTTGAATGGAGCCGCCGTCAGTTTGATGATCTATTTCGCATACCTCATACTGCGTTCATCGCTCGATGATGAAGAAAAAAGGGGTAAAGTGGCCGGGGTATACAACATATTTGCTTTTGTAATGCTCATCATCTTTATACAAATATTGCCCAGCATGGCCGAAAGCTCATTACACCCCGGTAAAGGCGGCAGCCCCATGACCGTTAGCGAACTCGACAACACCATGCGCCTGGTTTTCTACCCGGCAATTGCCGGGTGGTTTCTTATTGGCCTGTGGATATATAATATCAGATTAAGGATCAGAAATATAAAAGACAAGTTGAAAGAGCGATTGCTCATGACTAAATAAAATTCAATATGGTTGAAAATAAGATTTTTGTCGTAATAGCCGTGGTATTGATCATTTTTGTAGGGATCATTGTTTATCTTTCAATGCTGGACCGTAATGTTAAAAAGCTGGAAAAGCGACTGGAAGAAGAACAACCCGAGACGGAGGAGCCTTAAAAGTTGTCCGGTTTAAACCATAGACGGTTATTCAAACGTTAATTTAATACTCAAAAGAAAGACCTTTATGAAAAAGACCCATATTTTAGCCATAATCGTTGCTGTAGTAGCACTTGGAGCTATTTTAAGCACCGTTGCCGACTCGAGTACTTACGTAACCTTTAGCGAAGCCGCCCAGCGTCCCGGAAAGGAATATCATGTGATAGGGCAGCTTAACACCAATAAAAAAGTTGTGTATGATGAGCATAACAACCCCGATGAGTTCTCATTTTACATGATCGATAATAATGGTGATGAAATGAAGGTAATTTACGACGACAGCAAGCCACAGGACTTTGAAAAATCAGAACAGATCGTCCTGGTAGGTCAAGTCGATGAAGACGATAGCGTTTTCAGGGCGAGCAGCCTGTTGCTGAAATGTCCGTCGAAATATAAGGAAGATGATACCCCCGAATCATTTGGCGAACAAAAATATTCAGCCGAATAAGCTCTCATAAAAAAGAAAAGCGACCAGTCCGGGATGGACGTGGCCGCTAATCAACCTAATTACTAACCAAAAACTGACCGTATGAAGCTTATTATAATTGAATAAGCAAAATTTCCTTTTTTCCGTTTCTCATTACTTCTACAGTAGCCGTCTCTCCTTCTTTCAGTTTTTGAAGCCGACCCATGTAGTCGTAAATGTTGCTGACTTCTTCCCCGTTCATCGAGATGATACGATCGCCTTTTTTCATACCACCCCGGTCAGCGGGGCCTCCTTCTCTTACTCCGTCAACACCAAGCCCGTTATTCTTACTTGATGTTACATCAGGAATTATGCCAAGCGTTACTTTAAACCGTCTTCCGTATTTCGACCTGGCCTTAACGCCTGATCTTTTGAACGCCAATGGATTTTCCATATTGTTTATTTTGGTAAGAATTTTGTAAGCATACTCTGTAATCCGCTCCTGGCTTGAAAAATCGATTTCTGAAATTTTATCTTTCGGGGTATGATAATCGCTATGCGGACCTGTTGTTAAAAAAATTACCGGCACATCTTCGGCGTAAAATGCGGCATGATCCGAAGGCCCGTAACCTTCTTTTGATTTCTCTATTTTAAATGGCATTTCTTTGGCAAATTCATCCAAAATAGAGGCAATTCTATCGGCGGTACCCGTACCTCCCACCGACAGTATTTTGTCTTCCTTATCCAGGCGGCCCACCATATCGAAGTTCATCATGGTATTAATCTGGTCCTTGTCGATCAATCCACTATTGATGAAATATTTGGACCCTAACAGCCCCATTTCTTCCCCTCCGAAAGCAATAAATACCATGCTCCTTTTTGGTGTAGCTGTATCGGCCGAAAACTGCTGGGCCAGTTCCAGGACTGTTGCCACCCCCGAGGCATTATCATCGGCGCCATAATGTGGTGCCACTGTATCGGGCATGCGGGAACCACTTCCGGGTCCACCCATTCCCAGGTGATCATAATGAGCTCCTACCACTATATATTGATCCCGCAGCAGCTCATCCTGTCCATGAAGAATTCCGACCACATTTTGGGTGGTGGCTTTCTCCAATTCCACATGTGTTGACGCCGTGAGATCAACAGGCAATTCGAATGTATGCGGCTTGCGGGTTTTGTTGAGCTTTTGCTCCAATTCTTTTACTGTTTTATGATTAGCTGCCAGCATCTTATCAGCCACTTCCCGTGTGATGTTGATGACCGGGATACCCGCATCGCTGGCGGTTTTATCATAGTACATGTCCAGCAATTTATCTTTGTCCTCCATTTCATGAGGCGTGACCATAATGATCCCGGCGGCACCGTAATCTTTGGCATTAAGTGCTTTGATGCGCTCGGTACTGTGTTCTATAAAAATGCTCTCCGGATCATCCAGCTCGGGGTCGCCCCGTAATACCATTGCCCATTTACCGGCTACATCGATGTTTTGGTAGCTTTGCCATGTGAGGGTATCGGTTTCGATATTGAAACCGTAACCGGCAAATACAACCCCTGCGGTTAAGGTATCATTATCGGAAAACGAAAGGGGGATAAAATCTTTCTTAAGCTCCCCGTTAAAATCATTAAACCGGAAATTATTCCCCTCGCCGGCCGTAACCCCGGTTACCACCTTGAATGACTGAAAGCCATTATTGGCGGGTAAAACCAAACCGTATTGGTCAAACTGATCCCGGACGTATTCAGCCGCCTTTTTACCGCCGGGCGTTCCGGGTTTACGCCCCTTAAGTTCTCCGGAAGCCAGGTAAGTGATGTGCGATTGGAGTTCATCTGCCGTAATTTTAACTGGTTCCTGGGCACACCCCACCTTGAACCACAGGGCAGGAATCATCAGCAGAAGAATTAACCGTAATTGTTTTAAATCCAAAATATTCATTTGTATAATTTTTATTGTCTTCAGTACCTAAATGTACTTATTGCATTTCATTTATCATATATCACAGGCTAACATATTTAATTGTAATTGGTTCACCAGTATTTACAGTTGCCTATATTCAAAAGTGGGATGACCTTTTTCACCGGTATTACTGTAGAAACCCACAAACCTGAGCTTGTAGTAAAACCCTTCGGCGCCCTTGATCAAAAAGATTTTGTCCGGGTCAACCGTATAACTTCCGGCATCAAAGTCATAAGTCTTCCAGTCATAACCGATAACATCGTTAACATCAGTGTAAGAAATCCCCTGGGCATATTCAAGGGTGATGTTTTCAAAATCGCTTGTAACCTCAGCAGCCATCACTTTGTGTTGATTTAAGAGAACCCCGGTAACCAGGTATGGATAGGGTTCACCTTCATCGGTATACAATAGCTTGGTGTATTGGGTAAACAACAAATCCCAGTTATTTTTAGGTGGAGGTGCCGGTAGGTTTTCATTGGAGTTTTCAAATGAAAAATACGTATAAGTGCGGGAGGTGTCCCTATCAAGTTTTACAGTTTTTTTATCATTGCCATCCATTTTGGCATGGGTAATTTCATAATACCTCTTACCGAAACCCGAAACCACCAACTGCCTGAAACCACGGGATTTCCCCTGCAAGTCAAGCCCCCGGTCGATTATAAAAAGTTGTTTGCTCAAGATTGTATCCCCGGCATTCACGGAATACCAGTTATCAATGGCCAATGAATCGGTGTTGCCACTGGCAGCATCGTAATGCCATTGTAAGCCGGTGGTATCTACCGGCGATTGTATGCCCTGCTTTTGTGTTTTAGCAGCCATCATGAAAAGGGAAGCGTTCAGCACTATCTTATCGCCTTCAGGCGCATTCTCAAAAGCAAGATCCCATGAGGTTTTCAAATGCTTTTTCACCACTTTTCCGGTTTGCAGTTCAAAATAGGCCTGGTACCGGTAATCGTTTTCCATAGCCACCGAAGCAAGCTTAAGATCGCCCGATTTGTGCGGCTCCACCCGTTCATCTTCTTTGAAACAAGCTGTTAGCAGCATCAAGGCTAAAAAATAAAGTATGTTGAGGTTTTTGATCTTCATTTCTTAAAATCGTACGATAATCCAATAAAATAAGTTCTTCCCCAGCCTATGGGTATACTTCCCGAGTCCCCGGCATGAACGCTTCCGGTTCCGCCAACTGCCGGGATAGTGGTGTTGTTGAATATATTTTTCACCCCGGCCGACAAATGCATATTTCGATTAAAGAAATGCTTGATGGCCGTGAAATCGAGATTATGATAATCAGCAACAAATCCTTCCTTAACTTGCTCGTCTTCAACATAAAATTCAGGAACTTCACCGGTATATTTATAGTTGACTGAAAAATTAACATCTTTCTTCACCCAGTTATAAGAGAGGCCTGAGGTAACATCAGTACTGTAGGCAAATTCCCGCACTTGCTCATCGGTGGTAAACCGGTTATAACGCCCGGTATAGGTTACCCCTGCGTTAAATTTTAATCCGGAATCAAAATACCAGTTTGTTTTCAGGAAAATACCCTTGGTCAAATATTGGTCCACATTAATGTAGGTATATAAGTCACCGCTTTCACGGGCCAGGGTGATTATGTTGCGAATGTTATTATGAAACCCTCCGGCTTCGAATTTTCCGCTTAGCTTTTCCCATTGATGGGTATAGTTAAGGCTGAAATTAATGTTTTTGGAGTGCTCGGCCTTAAGGTCTTCGTTGCCCCTGATGTTATGATTGATGTCGACAAAAAACAGGTAAAGCTCTTTTAGCGAAGGAGCCCTGAATCCTTTGGCATAAGAAGCCCGGAATGTCATTTTATCGATAATATCATATTTTACATTGAGGGAATAAACCAATGGCGCATTATACTTGGTGTTGTAGTTATAACGAATGCCCGGCTGGAGTATTAACTCACCGGTTGGTTTGTATTTAAAGCTGAAAAATCCGGCATAATCCCCAATACGTTTTTCCTCGCCTTCTATTCTTTTACCACTGCCGGTTTCATAATTCAGGTCAAAACCCAACTGGTAATTCATATTTCGCTTTTCATCGGAGAGTGTAAAGGTTCCCCGTCCCCTGTAGGCGTCAAACCGAGTGGTATCATGATCTTCGGGGTCATCGGTTACAACTTGCTCCAAGGTGGTGAGGTCTTTAAAGTAGGTTTTCTTTTTCCTGTCGTATGTTGAATATGATGCCTGGAAATCAAAATAGTGATCACTAAAAAAGCGTGTCTTCAGGTTAATATCATTGGTAAGGCGCGAAGTGGTGAAATATTTATCAAACGCTGTTTCATAATAAGGTTCCAGCAAAGCGCCACGGTCAAGTATTTTTTCATCAAAAAAGCGACCATTGTATTTTAATTTAAAATCGGTGCCGGGGTTATAAATATAATTGGCCTGCACATTATATTGCCGTTTTGGTTTATAAAACTGGTTGCGTTGGCCGGTTTCGGGATGGCCATCAAAAAAATGCCTTCCCCCGCTAAGGGCGATATTATGATCATCGGTCCGGTAGGAAGTCTTGGCATTCAGGTTATATTTACCCACCGATTCATAATACGCATCCACATTAGCCGCGACTTTTCCATCGGTACCATCTTCGGTAATGATATTAATAACACCGGCCAGGGCATTGCTTCCATAGATCACTGACATGGGCCCTTCAACAACTTCAATATGATCGACATTGTACATGTTAAGCTGTTCCAGGTCGATATTACCGTTCATTCGCCCGATCACGGGAACGCCATCGATGAGAAATTTCACATGCTGGCCCGAGAGGCCTTGTAAGCTCAGGCTGGAGCCCAGAGCACCGTCATAAGAAGTTTTGATGTTTAAGCGCTTTTCCAGCAAACCCGAAAGATTTTCAGCAGCCACTTCATCGATGTCGCGCTTACCGATGACATCAACTTTGTAAATGGATTGGTCTACACGCTGGGGTGTATATTGCCCGGTGACAACCACCTCGCTAACTTCAAGTATATCGGGAGTTAATTCAAATACAAGGTTTTTCCGGGTCGGTTTTATGGTATCGGTTAATGTCCGGTAGCCCACATACGAAACAGTAACTTTAGCTTTTCCGCTAATTTTGGTTGAAACTTTTCCGTTAACATCAGTTATCAGTTGCTTGTTGAACGCCTTGTCAATTCCTTCAAGTAAAACATGGGCATAAGCAACAGGCTGTTTACTTTTTTTATCGACCAGCTTAAAAGAAACCTGCTGGCTTAAACCTCGCGAGGTAAAAGCCAACAGGCTGATGACCAAAAATAATTTAACCGTATATTTTAGCATTTTTATTTGTCAATGATCAACTTACGCGTTATGGTCCGTTGTTCGTTATCGATTTTCAGGATATAAAGGCCGCTCTGCCAATCATTGGTGTTGATCTTAACATGGTTATCACCTTTTGTTTGGTAAACCATCCGGCCTGTAACATCAAAAACACTGATGGTTGCATCTTCTGTACTTAATTGAAGGTTCACCTGGTTATTAGCTGGATTGGGGTATAGGTTGAGCATCTCATCGGCCTCAAGTTCCTCTGTACCGGTGGCGGATATTGTTTCAAGGTTAAATACAACTTTTCCATTACCGGAAGTGCCGCTTTCAAATCCGGTAAAGTACAGCTTATGAACGTTGCCTAAAGTGTCTTTAACAAAGTACACAAGTGAATCGAGCACTTCGTACTGAAAGGTGTTATCATTAAATTCTTTCCAATCGTAGCCAATTTCAGCAATAGCGGTGGCAAAGGCATGGGCGCCCCAGTCGTTATACGATTCCTGCTCCACACCGGTCACTTCAGCCACTTCTACGCCGGCATTTACCAATACGCCGGTAACCGGATAATGAACCACTTCGGCACCCATATTAATGGCGGCAGCATATTTTGTAAATAACAAATGCCAATTTTCCTCCGGCTCCCGGTCGACAGTTTCCTGGTTTTGCAGCGAATAGTAAGCATAATTGCCTGTGAAATTATTGGCGTTTACTTCCACATTTTGCTCATTGCTCCCATCCAGGGCTGCATATCGAAAATGATAGGTGTTGGCGATAGAGTTCTTCATCTCCATCCACATTTTCATATAGCTTCCATTCGAGAGCTGAATAATGAACAATGAATCGCCGGTTACATTATGCGTGTTGATGTTATACATGCCCCATCCATAATCGGGATGGCCAAGGGCATTGCGATTGAAAGCGCCGATAGCCCATTCCTCCTTTGAGTTGTATTGGGCCTTCCATTCATGAAGCCCCGTGGTATCCACACTGTTCCAACCGGCAGTATCGTCCTTGGGGTAGGTATACAATGCTGTTCCGGCGCCACCATTGGTGAGGATGCTCACACTCATTTGTTGAGTGGAAAAAGCAACATCCCAGTTGGTGCGGTTAGCCGTGCCAACTTCCCCGCTTTCCAGGTTATAATATACATCATTGGCGTAATTGGAGCCCATAATCACCGAGTCTTCTTCGGATTGTATATAGGCCACAGCCCGGTTTGAATTTAATGTTATAAAAGATATGGTAAACACAACCATCATCAAAATAGTAGTATTGATCTTCATATACAGTAACTTTTTAAAAATTAATAATTGATTGATTTTTTTAGTTTCCATATGTTTTAGCAAAACTCCCTCAATGGAATTTTGGCTCTTAACACCGGAAATTACCGAAAATGATATTTAAGCCTTTTGAGCGCTTAGGCTAAAGCAGGAGGTCCCCTGAGCTGAAGCAAATAACATGCTTCATCAAGGTTGAGTGAAAAGTAATAATGATCACGTTCCATTGCCAAAACCGGCAGTTGAATAAGGTATTGATGTTCTTCGGCTAAGGCAAATGGACTAATGCTAACAGCGGAATGGTCGAAACCATTATCCGGGGCTGCTTCAAAATGGTCCTTTTTACTGTGCTCCTTAGAAGGTAGTAAATAGGGTTGTAATTTATAGAGGAGGGTTTTACCGAAAAGCTGATGTTGATGAAAATTAACCAGTGACCCCACAAACACCCAGCACAATGCTGTAGCTGTGGTAAGCAAAAGATACTTATGGAACTTATTGGCCAATTTCATCTGTTCATTTTTTATTTTCAATGGTCAGATGCCTGCCTGTTCGTCAGACAGGGAACTTACCATTCGCAAATAATCATTTCCGTGTTTAAGATAATGATTATTTGCTCATGGACGTTTCATCAGTTCATTTTATCGTTTTTCGAATAACAAAGGTAATATATATATCGATATATAACTTCAATTTTGCCCAAAATTTTGTTCATAAACCTTCAATAACCGCCTGGTATCGCAAACAGAAATTGGCGTAACCTCACCTTACAGGATAATCCCAGATGAAAAAAATGTTTTCTACACCTATGATTTTATTTGAACTTATCTTTTATCTGCTCTACCCATTGCTTGATCCGGTCATCGGTTTTATCGGGCTGGGTATCTTCATCAATGGCTAAACCAACAAATTTCCCATCTTTTTCAGCCGATGAATAGTAATAAGTATATCCTTCGGTAGGCCAGAAACCAATTACGTTTTCCTTATTCGGCAGGCGGCAGAAAATGGTCCCTGTTCCATCGAGGTAACTTTCGGGATAATTTTTCTGATCGCCCAGTCCAAACAGAGCAACTATTTTATCCGAAAAATCAACTTCGACAAATTCATCTATGAATCCTTCCCAGTCGCGGTGCATGTCGCCCACGCCCCAAGCTGAGGTCCCAAATATCAGGTTGGTATATTTTTCTATATCTGTTTTGCTTGACTTTGCAATATCGTGCAAATCTACATTTTCCTTACCCAATGCTTCCTGTATCTTTTTCGCTACTTTATAGGTGCTTCCCTTACTGGTTCCACCGTAAAATAAACCGATCTTTTTCATATCCTTATCATTTAAATCATCATTAAAACCCATTTTGCAATGCTTGTTCCATTTCTGTATCATGCAACAATCAAAGGGTAGACTTTGTTTAGGGGCTTATTTTTCCCGGTTGATTTTGCTGTTACTCATTGAACGTTACAAATTGTTTTCTAAACTCATTGATATTAGGGTCTTTTTCGGCCATTATCAATGACTGGGAAGCCCTGGCGAATCGCAGCCCCCTATTGGTCAGGGAGATTAGATCGCCATCCAGCTGAATGAATTTATTTCTAAGGGCTTGTTTTACAATTGTTCTGGCTTGCTCCAGGTCCCAGTTAAAGTGATGCTGAAAGTGATCCATACGCCTTTCTTCAATATTATCATACTCACCGCTGTGGTTCATGATATGCACCGTTAGGGTCATTTGGGCAAACTCGTATTTCTGACGTTTACGCCTTCTGATGATAAAGTAAATGCCTCTTCCCGGTGCAAAAAGATAAGTAAGCAGAAATAGCAGCCCCACTACCGTGGCCATAGATCCTGCAATGGAAGCATCCAGCCAGTGCGCTATCCAATACCCGGCCAAAGCTGAGATGAGGCCGGCAAGCCCGGAGAGTATCAGCAAGGTTCTTAAATCATCGGTTAAGAGGTAAGCCGTTGCTGCGGGAACGATCATGAGGGCAACAACCAGAATAGAGCCTACGGCATCGAATGCACCTACTGCTGTTATCGAAACAATGCTCATTAAAAGATAATGGAGCACCATTGGCGTAAAGCCTAAGGTTGTAGCAAGGCCAACATCAAAAGTACTGATCTTTAACTCTTTAAAAAATACACTAATGAACAGGAAATTGATCAGTAATATACCTCCCATCACATACAGTGCTTTAGGGCCCATGTCAATGCCGTTAATAATAAGCCTGTCGAAAGGAGCAAAAGCAAGCTCACCCAGCAAAACAGCACCCGTGTCGAGGTGAACATCACCGGCATACCTTGATATGAGGATAACCCCTATGCTAAACAGGGCGGGAAAAACAAGCCCGATAGAGGTGTCTTCCTTAACCAGCCCGGTGCGGTCGATTACTTCCACCAAACTAACGGTAAGCACTCCTGTAGCTGCTGCAAGTAACACCAGAAATGGAGAGGATAGGTCCCCGGTAAGAAAAAAGCCGATAACAATCCCCGGCAATATAGCATGACTGATAGCATCGCTGATCATGGCCCGCTTGCGCAAAACCAGGAAAACACCCGGCAAGGCACAAGCAATGGCCACAATTACGGCTATGATCTGTATTTCCAGTTGAGCAACACTCATTGTTGTTCGTTCTTATTATTATCTGTGTATACTTCCTTAGCTCTTTTAATGCCTTTTTCTGTAAGGTTCCAATCGTAATCCTCATTCAGCTCGATCAAATGCTTATCCCTTAGCTCGCGCATACACTTTTTGGAATACCCCAGTGTTTTATTCAAGATGGCATTGGAATGAGGGTGTTGCAGATTTTCGTGACCCAGGGCAATCCAATACATGTTCTCGAGCACATGATTCATCCGCATTTCCTTTTTATTGGCTTGTTTCCGTATCTCCCTGAATAAAAGCCCGCGGTTCGGGGCGAACATGAATGAAATAAACACAAAGGCAATGGAAACCAAAACAATAACCGGCCCTGTTGATAGATTCATAGCTGCACTGCTGATGGCTGTTCCGGTTAACCCTGCCAAGGCACCGAAAAGGGCCGCCAATAAGATCATTATCGACAGGCTGTCCGTCCATTGGCGAGCCGCAGCAGCAGGCGCAAGAAGCATGGCGCTCATCAACACCACACCTACAGCTTGCAAGCCCAGCACGATAGCCAGCACAATTATGAAGATCAGGATGATGTCGAGTAATTTGGTGTTGAACCCAAGAGTAGCAGCGTACTGCGGATCGAAGGTCAATATTTTAAATTCCTTCCACAACAAGATAACGGCAAAAAGGGAAAACGCCCCGATGATAGCCATCAAAATAACATCGGTATGAATAAGTGTTGCAGCTTGCCCAAACAGGAATGTTTCCAATCCGGCCTGATTGGCATTGGGCATTTTTTGGATAAAGGTTAAAAGCACCATTCCAAAGCCAAAGAATACGGAAAGCACCAAGCCCAATGCGCTATCGCTTTTAATACGGGTATTTTGAACGATCCCCCGGATCCACATAGTTCCTGCCCATCCGGCTACGGCAGCACCCAAAAAGAAAAAAGCGGTGCTTTTGGTACCGATAATCAGGAATGCTATTGCAATGCCTGGCAGAGTAGCATGGGAGATAGCATCACCCAGCAAGCTTTGCTGCCGAAGCACGGCATAACTACCCAATACCCCGCTCACAATACCCAATATAGCTGTTCCAATACCTATAGTACGCGTGGTATAATCGGTAAACAAATCAATGAAAAAATCAATGAATTCCATTTCAGCCCCCTATGCCGTAGTATATCCCTTTAAAGTTCTGAAACTGCTACCGTATGTTTTCTCGAGATTCGCATCGTTAAACACCGTCATAACCTTACCGCTTGCAATGCGGCGGACATTGAGAAAGGTAACCCAATCAAAATAATCGGGAACCGTTGAAAGATCGTGATGCACCACCACAACGGTTTTGTTTTCATTTTTCAATTCTTTCAGAATATTGATCACTGCTTTTTCGGTAACGGCATCAACGCCCTGTAAAGGTTCATCCATAAAATAGATCTGGGCATCCTGCACCAGTGCGCGGGCAAGAAACACCCGCTGTTGTTGGCCACCCGATAGCTGACTGATCTGCCGGTTGGCAAAGTCATGCATTTTTACCTCCTTCAAAGCGGCCAACGATTTTTCTTTTTGCTTTTTTCCGGGTCGCTTAATCCATCCCAATTTTCCGTAAGTACCCATCAATACCACATCAAGTACGGTTGTAGGAAAATCCCAATCCACAGTGCCCCGTTGGGGTACGTATGCAACTTTTGAGCGGTTTTGGTGATAGGGCTTACCGTATATCTTGATGCTTCCGGCCACCGGTTTAACAATGCCCAAAATGGTTTTGATAAGTGTTGATTTTCCTGCACCGTTCGGCCCAACAATGGCCATAAGCACCCCTTCGGGAATATCAAGGTCGATATCCCAAAGCACCGGTTTATAGCGGTACGAAACCGTAAGGTCATTAATTTCTACTGCATTCGTTTGCATATCTATTCCAACATTAATGCATCAACAATGGTGTTAATATTATGCCTGTACATCCCGAGATAGGTTCCCTCCCCGGTTCCGGGCGAGCCTAATGCATCGGAATATAATTCACCGCCTATTTTAGTATGAAAACCTTTTGCCTTCACCGCTTCCTGCAAGGCCTTTATATTACGTTCCGGAACCGATGATTCAATAAAAATAGCCCCGATCTTTCGCTTATAAATGAAATCGGCCAGATTCTGAACGTCTTTCACACCGGCCTCGGAACTTGTACTGATGCCCTGCAACCCCACCACTTTAAAATCATATTGTTGCCCAAAATAGTTAAAGGCATCGTGAGCGGTTACCAAAACACGTTGCTGTGGATTGAGTTGATTGATTTTTGAATGGGAAAACTGTTTTAACGTATCTAACTTCCTGTTAAATGTTTCGGCATTTTTTTCAAAAGCCGCTTTATGCTCCGGATAGGCTTTACCAAGTTCCTGGGCAGTATAGGCTGCTGCTTTTTGCCACAAATTGATATTAAACCAAATATGTGGATCATAGCTCGAAGCATATTCGGTGGAGCCGATAAGTTTGTCCTCATTTACCGCCTTAGCCACTGCCACTACTTCTTTGCCGCCATGTTCCAGCTTTTCGAGTACATCCACCATTTTTCCTTCAAGGTGCAAGCCATTATAAAAGACCATGTCCGCCCGGGATAAACGGGTTACATCGCCTTCACTGGCTTTATAAAGGTGTGGATCGACGCCAGGACCCATTAATGCGGTAACATTAACCTTGCTGCCCCCGACATTTTTCATCAAATCGGCAACAATAGTTGTAGTTGCAACAATGTTGATCTTGCCGTTCTCTTCTTCCCCCCTTTGCGAACCACAAGAGCTTAAGATGGTAATAGCCGTAAAAGCAAGCATGAATAGTTTTATTGTTTTCATATTTCTATTTCTTTGTTATCAATTATTAATTTGGCATACGATATGAGATACCAAAGCTGTAAAACCCATCGGGCGCCATTTCATTCACACCCAATCCTCCGGATAGATCAAGTTGCAAGTTCCCTCTAACCTGGTAAGTAAGGCCGGCATCAAACCGGTGATCGGGCTTATGATCTTCGGGCAAAAAGCCGTAAAGCTCAACATATGCGCCAATCTTATCAGTCACGCCAATTCCCAGCACCCCGGAATAAAAACCGGATGTTTCCGAGTTCTCACCGCTCCATTCACCACCGAAATTCCATCCCAGTGAGAAAAGATCGCTTATGGTATGCGTAGCGGCTATTCTCATTGACGGAGCAATATGATTGGGGGTAAATTCCTCCCGGCCAATGTAAGGCAATGCAACTCCGGCCAAAAATGCTAATTCAGGGATAATTCCGTTTTCTTCGGAAATAAAGATTTTCGTCCCAAGGGTAAGTGGGGTTAATCCCTGAACGGTTGTGTCGCCCTGTGCCAGTTCACGGGAAGACCTTAAGTACTCATTACCCAATCGCAGCTCCAGGTTATCGAGCAATCCGTAGCGCAGAAGCGTTGAATGATAATTGGTATTATCAACCAGTTCAGAGGTTTTTTCATGAATGAAACCTGTCTCGGCCTGTAAAAAGCCCTTTGGCAAAACCATTGAAGATTCCGATTGATCAGGCCGGTCGGTTACCATTTCCGGGGTGCCATCTTTCTGCGCATAAACCGACACGGAACAGGCATAAATTCCAATTAACAATATTATGTGCTTAAGGCTCTTCATGGGTTTTTTGCTATGGGTTTAACATACAGACTACGGGCAATCTTTTCGGGCAGTGCTATTGTGCTTCCATTCATTTCTACGGAGATAAAACCAAACTTATCCATTTTACTGATCACTCTCAGCCCCTTGCCCGGTCGAATGTTGTGTTTATTGTAGAATTCCATCAAATCTTCATCATGATGTTGTACCCGTGTAATGATAAAATCAGCATCTGATTTTCCGGCGATGAGAACCATCTCATTAATAGTTTCATCCATCTCTCCCTTAACATCAGGAATTGGGTCACCGTGGGGATCAAGCTTCGGATAATCCAAAAACTCATCGATTTTATCAATAAGATAATCGGAAGTTTGATGCTCGAGACGTTCGGCTTCGCCGTGCACTTTTTCCCAAGGAATTTGCAAAACCTGTACGAGGAATGTTTCCCATAACCGGTGTTTTCGGACCACCGCCAGCGCTTTCTCTCTCCCTTTGTTAGTCAACCGGAGTTCCTTGTAAGGTTCGTATTCGATTAATCCTTTTTGCGCCAAATGCTTAGCCATATCGGTAATGGCTGCACCCGAAACGTTAAGCCGTTCCACCAGCCGGGCGCTTACTGCTTTTTGATGCTTATCGCTATGAAGTTGATAAACAGCTTTTAAAAAATTATCAGTTGATACAGACATATTTAGGAAAACTAAAATTATATTTTAAGCAAACTTAAAAATTAACACTGAAAAGTAAATGATGTTCACGGAACGAGGCTAAAATTGGGTATTTATCTTCTAATCTAAAGAACAGTAGGTAATTGAATTTTTAAAAGGTTTATATTTGCCGGGTAAACTTTTATATGCACTGGCTGTTTGCATTATGTAATAATCAGTAAATCAAACATTATGAAACGGATCTTGATAAGCATAGCTGTTATTTTATGGGCTGTATCGGCTTTTCCCCAAAGTGAAGATGAGAAAATGCCGGTCGGCGAGTGTACACTTCAGGAACTGCAGGAAGGTGTTTTTTACCAGGAATTTAAACGCGAATATGCGGATTATGATTTGAATGAATACTTGGTTTCCAAAATCGATCCCCTGATCCAACAAACCGATATTGTTATTGTACTGGGCACATGGTGCAGCGACAGTAAGCGTGAAGTTCCCCGATTTATCAAGATACTCGAACATGCCAACTATCCGTTTGAGCGCCTTGAAATGATTTGTGTTGACCGCAACAAAGAAACCGGAGATATTTCAATCGAATCCCTCAATATTGAATATGTACCCACTTTTATCTTATACAGCAAGGGAAAAGAAATAGGCAGAATAATTGAAAGCCCTGAGCAATCGTTGGAAGAAGACTTGTTTGAGCATCTTGACCGGATAGATTAATTATGAAGGTATTCGAAACCATTAACGACACCAAGCGGTATTTAAAACAGGCGAAAGAACAGCGTAAATCCATAGGTTTTGTCCCTACCATGGGCGCTCTGCATCAAGGGCACCTTTCCCTTGTCGATTATGCCTGTAAGGATAATGATCTTGTGGCCGTTAGTGTTTTCGTAAATCCCATCCAATTTAACAACAAACAAGATCTGGAGAAATACCCCCGCGACATCGTGGGCGACACCAAAAAGCTTGAAAAAGCCGGCGTTGATATGATCTTTATGCCCCCGGAACAGGAAATGTATCCCGAGCACGAAACGACACAATATGATTTTGGTCAGCTCGATAAGGTGATGGAAGGCCGTTTTCGTCCGGGTCATTTTAACGGTGTTGCCATTGTGGTGCGAAAATTGTTTGAGATCATAGAACCGGACAGAGCCTACTTCGGACAAAAAGACTTCCAGCAACTGGCGATCATTAAAGAACTGGTAAGGAAAGAACAAATGAATGTGGAAATTGTGCCATGCCCTATTGTTCGTGAAGATGACGGCCTGGCCATGAGCTCCAGGAATGCGCGGTTAACCCGGGAGCAGCGGGAGGTAGCACCTGATATCTACAAAGCATTGCTGGAAACCCGGCATTATGCCGGGAAGAAACCCATAAATGAGTTGAAAAAAGAAATGACCGGCAAACTCAATATTACCAGTCATATGGAAGTTGAGTATTTCGAAATAGTGGATGCTAACACTTTGCAACCCATACATGATTGGACGGAAAGTGAAAATATAGTAGCTTGCGCCGCCGTTTTTGTGGGTGAAGTCCGATTAATAGACAATATGATGTTGTTTTAACACAGGGAGACAGGCTATGATGATAGAAGTATTAAAATCGAAAATACATCGTGCGCGGGTCACACAAGCCGATTTAAATTATATAGGCAGCATTACCATCGATGAAGATCTAATGGAAGCTGCCAACCTGATAGAATTTGAAAAGGTCCAGGTCCTGAATATTAACAATGGGGAACGCTTGATTACTTATGTAATTAAAGGGGAGCGTGGTAGTGGCGATATCTCCATGAATGGAGCCGCAGCCCGTAAAGCACATCCCGGCGACCTGATCATTATTGCATCATACGCCAGTCTTGATTTTGAGGAAGCCAAATCATTCAAGCCCACAGTAATATTTCCAAATGAGCATAACAAAATCTAATTGGTTTTGAAGCGGAAAGTAATCAATGTTCTAAAAAACCTTTTATTTCTCGGCATCGGATTAACACTCCTTTGGCTGGCCCTAAGGGGGCAGGACTTTGAGCTCATGTTTATCGAACTGAAAAACGCCAACTATTGGTGGATTGGTGCTTCGTTGGTGCCGGCTGCCATAAGTCATATAAGCAGGGCAGCACGATGGAACATTATGATCCGTTCCCTTGGATATAAAACACAGATATTCAACACTTTTTGGGCAGTAATGATCGGATATTTTGCCAACCTTGCCGTTCCCCGGCTGGGAGAGCTTACCCGGTGCGGGGTGTTGAACCGAGAACAAAACATCCCGATGAATTCCCTCATTGGTACCGTCATCTCCGAAAGGGTTTTCGATTTTATCACCCTTGCCCTTATCGCCTTTTTGGTGGTGATTTTTCAGCTGGATTTTTTAGCCGATTTTCTTGATAAATATGTGCTCAACCCCTTATCAGCAAATGTTTCCGGAAATGTAACCCTGATCATTCTCTACATCGTTGGCGTTATTGTTGGGGGATTTCTGTTTTTATTTTTCATCAAACTCAATAAGGAACGCATTAAAAACCTTTCTTTTTACGAAAAGGTACGTAACATTATCGTTGGACTTATTGATGGATTAAAAACCATCAAGCGTATGGACCAGAAATGGGCTTTTATTTTGCATACCCTCAACATCTGGATCATGTATTTTTTAATGATTTATCTGGCATTTCCGGCACTTCGGGCAACATCACAACTTGGAATTATTGATGGATTAACTGTTCTCACACTGGGAAGTGTCGGTATGGTGGCTCCGGTTCCCGCAGGGATTGGTGCCTATCATTATATTGTTACTAAAACACTGATGGATGTGTACCAGATAGCCTCCGAAGCATCGGCTTCCTTTGCACTCATCGTGCATACCTCGCAAAACCTGTTTATTGTTTTGTTGGGATCAATATCTGTATTAGTTTTAACCGTAACCAAAAAAACTCCGCTCAATGCAAAAGCTTGATTACATTAACCGGAAAATATTCCGTTTACCGGAAAACAAGATCGATTTTGACCGCTTGATGGCATTCTGGCGCTTTAAGGAATATAAGCTCGTATTTACCAACGGCTGTTTCGATATCCTCCACAAAGGCCATATCGATTACCTGGCTAAAGCCGCCGATATGGGCGATGTACTTATCATTGGACTTAACAGTGATAATTCGGTGAAAAAGATAAAAGGCGATTCGCGGCCGGTGATTGATGAAGATGCAAGGGCATTAACGCTGGCGGCTCTTCGTTTGACCAATGCCATTGTTTATTTTGATGAAGACACCCCTTATGAGCTGATCAATTACATACAACCCGATATTTTAGTAAAAGGCGGCGATTACAAGGCCGAAGATGTTGTAGGATACGATGTGGTATCCGTAAAAGGCGGCAAGGTGGAGATCATCGATCTCGTTCCCGGTTATTCCACAAGTTCGATTGTGGAAAGGATAAAGGAATAATATTTCCGAATTTAATAGTTTTATACCCACAAAAGAAAAAAACACCATCATGGCAAAGACCAAAACCAGTTTTTATTGTCAGTCTTGCGGTTATCAAACCAGTAAATGGCTCGGACGTTGTCCTTCCTGTGGCGAATGGAACAGCTTTGTTGAAGAAGTGATCCAGCGGGAAGATAAAAAAGTACCGGGCCGGTCCTCACATGACCGGTCGTCAGCCAGGCCCACCCCGGTGCAGGAGATCACCTATGACAGCGAATTCCGTGTAAGCACCCTCAATAACGAACTCGACCGGGTTCTGGGTGGCGGTATGGTTCCCGGTTCATTGATTCTGTTGGGTGGTGAACCGGGCATTGGAAAATCAACACTGATGCTGCAAATCGCCCTTCAACTTAAAAACCTTAAAATACTTTATGTAACCGGTGAGGAAAGCAACCAGCAAATACGTATGCGTGCCGAACGCATCGGGATTGAAAACAACGATTGTTATATCCTTACCGAAAATAACACCCAAAGCATTTTTCAGCACATCGAGCAATTAAAGCCCCAACTACTGGTGATCGACTCTATACAAACTTTGCAAACTTCGGTTATCGATTCATCGGCCGGTTCCATTTCACAGATCAGGGAATGTGCGGCAGAATTACAGCGCTATGCCAAAGCCTCAGATGTACCGGTGTTTATGATAGGCCATATTACCAAAGAAGGCAGCCTTGCCGGACCGAAAATACTGGAACACATGGTGGATACCGTGCTTCAGTTTGAAGGTGACCGTAATTATGGGTATCGAATCATCCGGGCTACCAAAAACCGTTTTGGCTCCACCTCCGAATTGGGCATTTACGAAATGCAAAACAGCGGTTTGCGCGAGGTGAGCAATCCCTCTGAAATTCTGCTTTCCCAGCGTGATGAAAACATGAGCGGGGTAGCCATTGCCGCCACCATCGAAGGTATGCGCCCCATGCTTATCGAAACACAAGCATTGGTGAGTTCGGCAGCTTATGGTACACCACAACGCTCTACTACGGGTTTCGACACGCGCCGCCTTAACATGCTGCTGGCCGTGCTTGAAAAACGCAGCGGTTTCCGCATGGGGGTTAAAGATGTTTTTCTGAATATAGCCGGGGGTCTGCGAGTGGATGACCCTGCTACCGATCTGGCCATTGTAAGTGCCATACTTTCATCCAGTGAAGATATCCCTATTTCCCAAAAATATTGCTTTGCGGCAGAAGTAGGACTTTCAGGAGAGATTCGTTCGGTAAACCGCATTGAACAGCGCATCAGCGAAGCCGATAAGCTGGGATTCGAACGGATTTTCATCTCCCGCTTTAACTTCAAAGGCCTGGAGCAAAATAAATTCAACATTGAGTTGGTGCCGGTTGGGAAGATTGAAGAAGTGGTAGGAAAGTTGTTTGGGTGACGGGGAGGTTCCAAGTTCTGAGTCCCGAAAATTGGAAAATTAAAATTTTCCTAAATTTTCGAGGATGCCCGCCTGAACGAATTCATACGGGCAGGCTCGAAAAAAATACGAAATCAAAGATTTCTTTTTTTCGGCATTCCAAGTTTCAGGTTATATTTCTCATTTATTATCGGTTGAATTGCCTGATTGCTCAAGCAACTCTTCAACATGCTTTTCGAATTCCTCAGCACTGAAAGTCACCTCCGGTTCGCTTGCCATACTTTCCAGCAAATGATTTTTATTAGCTTCGTTAGCGGTCAGATAGGTTGTTTCATCCGCTTCAGTAGTAATGGTTATGGTCACCGGTTTTCCTTCTACCAATTTCTTGATCTTTTGCAATAACCGATCATCCAATTCTTCAGCAGATATTTTAAACGTTGCCTGCATAATTATCTGTTTGTCACAAAAATAAATAAATTTTCATTTACTTTTTTGTTTGAGAGCTTATCTTTTAACCTAAAATAAACAATTCCACCCCCTTTTTAGGTTATCTTTATAAAACCATGCAAAAAACATCGATCATATTATCTTTATTATTGATGTCTAATGTCATTTTAGCCCAGGTGATTCCCGATTCCGTAAGGGTTAACTGGCAGAATGCGGGATATGACGGCACTATGCCCAATCCATCCACAATACTTAATGTGATGGATTTTGGGGCCACGGGAAACGGACAACAGGACGATTGGGATGCTGTTATCAGTGCCATCGATTCACTGCAAGGCAATCCGGGAGTTGTTTATTTCCCTGAAGGAACTTTTCTACTACAAAGTCCGTTAAACCTGCCATCCAACGTAATCTTAAGAGGAACCGGAGCAGACTCCACAGCCATTTATTTCGATTTGAACCAACAGCCACAAAATTGCATCGTCATCTCCGGACAAGCCGGTGGTTCTTTCGTTCCGGTTACCGGAGGGCTTGAAAAAGGATCATCCAGCCTAACCCTTGACAATGCTTCCGGGTTTTCCACCGGCGATTATGCCGAACTAAGGCAGGAAAACGGGGACTGGGATTCCGATCCTGCTCCCTGGGCCGAAAAGGTGGTGGGGCAAATGGTTAAGATCACCGGTATCAATGGCCAAACCATTACCATCGACCAGCCACTGCGCATCGATTATGAACCGGAACTTAACCCTGAGATCAGAAAAATTGAGCCTGCCAGGAATATTGGAATTGAATGCATGAAAATTCACAGGGCAGATAGTGTTCCAGCCGGCGCAGGTGATAACATCACCATGAATATGGCAGTGAATTGCTGGGTTATTGGCGTGGAAAGCTATAAGAGCGTTTCATCTCACATCGGTGTGGTTACCTCGAAAAACATTGAACTTTCCGGAAATTACATTCATCATGCTTTCACCTACGACGGCTCCGGCAAAAGGGGTTATGGTATTACCCTTAATAACCACAGCAGCGATTGCCTCATTGAGAATAATATCCTGCGCCACCTCCGCCATGCCATGATGGTAAAAACCGGCGCCAATGGCAATGTATTTGCCTACAATTATTCCATTGAACCCCACCGCCCTGAATTTCCCAGCGATGCAGGCGGTGATATTTCATTGCACGGTCATTATGCTTTTGCCAACCTGTTTGAAGGCAACATTGTACAAAACATTATTATCGATCATTACTGGGGGCCATCGGGACCCTATAATACCTTTTTCCGTAACCGTGCCGAACTGTATGGTATCATTTTCACTTCTTCCGAAACCGAAACCGATCACCAAAACCTGGTGGGCAACGAAGTGACCAACACCCAATGGTTTCATGGTTTGTATAATTTAAGCGGTGAGGGCCATTTTGAATACGGCAATAATGTGAAAGGTACTATTATTCCTTCAGGAACTGATGACCTAACCGATACTACCTATTTTTATGAACAGCAACCTGAATTCTGGACCGTAACGGATAACTGGCCTACCATCGGAATTCCCAATGAGCTCGACAGTGGCACCATTCCTGCCGAAAGCCGCTATCTGCAGGGTAGTCCATTAACCTTGTGCAGGGATTTATCATTCGCTTCTCAAAGCATCCAGCTAAATTCCGGGTATCAATTTGTATCAACCTACCGGATACCGGTAAATCCTGATATGATGGAATTGCTGGCAACCCAAATGGAAAACGGAAGCCTCGAATTTGTGAGAAACACCGATGGGGATATGTTGCACAAAATCGGCCCCGATTGGGTAAATGGAATTGGCGATTGGAGCGCTGTGGAAGGTTATTTATTCAAAATGAACAATGGCGATGAGCTTATTATTCAAGGGGAACAAATCAATCCTCAAACTCCCATCCAACTTGAAGCAGGTTACCAATTTGTGAGCTACCTGCCCGACACCCCGCTCAATGCCATAACAGCATTTGACAACATCCTTAACAACGGCCTTGAATTTGTGCGCAACACCGAAGGTGACATGCTCCGCAAAATCGGGCCCAATTGGGTAAACGGCATTGGCGAACTGGAACCGGCTGAAGGTTATCTGATCAAAATGAATAATGCCGCGGAATTGATTTATTCAATGGAGTAAGAAAAAATTGCCGGGATACCACTCCTTAATATATTCCACGACTATTCCCCTTCTTCCGCCAGGTGTTGTTGATACTCTTCGTGCCTTACAACATAGGTTTGCACTGCCGGGCAGGTGGGGATGATCTTATAACCACTTTTTACCGCCCAGTCGAGTCCGGTTTTGATCAGTTTTGAAGCAATTCCCTGCCCCCTGTATTGTTCGGGGGTATAGGTACTGGTAAAATCAACCGTATTATTCTCCTTGGTTTCATATTCCAGCGTAGCTTTGTTCTTTTCATCAAGATCGATGTAGAACATTTTATTGGTAAGTCTTATTTCCCGCTCCATAAATCCTCCTGTCTAGTTCATTTCAATAATCTGAAACAATTCATCCAGTTTCGGCGTGAGAATGATCTCGGTACGCCTGTTTTTCTGCCTTGCTTCAGGGGTATTGGCCTCATCCACCGGCACATATTTACTTCTTCCGGCTGCAATAAGGCGTTTGGGGTCGATGGTGCTGTTGTTAATAAGAATCCGAACAATGGAGGTTGCTCGTTTCACACTAAGGTCCCAATTGTCTTTTATGGGGCCTTTGCCCTTATACGGTATCTCATCGGTGTGTCCCTCGATAAGTACGTTAATGTCGGGGTTTTTCGCGAGCACCGAAGCCAGTTGCTTTAAGGCATCCACGCCCCTGGAGCTCACGTCCCATTTGCCCGATTCGAATAGTAATTGTTCTTCGAGCGAAACATATACTTTTCCGTGTTTTTGTTGAATACTCAGGCCTTTTCCTTCAAAACCCAAGAGGGCGTCGGCAACACGATCCCTTAGTTGTTGAACCGCCTTTTCCTTACGATCGAGAATATTTTGCAGCCGTACCAGGTTTTGTTTCTTCTCCCTGAGCTCTTTTTCCATTTCACGAAGGCGGTCTTCCCGTTCCAGAAGATCTTCCTGTGTTTCCTGGAATTCCTGTAAAATCCTGGAGGTCTCACTATCGGTGCCTTTCATCAACTGCCGGTTTTTTTCCATCAGCAGATCATAGCTATTCTTTAGCTGCTTGTAGTTTTGCTGAACCCTTCGAAGTGACGCCCCCATTAAGGCCGTGTCGCTCTTATAGCGTTTCTTTTGCTTTTTAATGGAAGCAAGGCTGTCTTCCAAAGCTTGTTTTTCGGAGCGAAGCTCTTTTTTATCGGCTTCCAGCTCCTGAATGTCCTCATTACACCGCTCCCTTAAGGTCTGTAATTCCTTTTCGGAGGTGCACGATGCTGCAACCATTGCTATGAGGGTTACGAAAACCAAGTATCGTGTCAAATTCTTTTTCATCTGTATTTTAAATAAAATGTTTACATATTCATTTCTAATAAAACCGGGCAATGATCCGAATGTTTTGCCTGGGGTAAAATTGCTGCCCGCTGCATATTTTCTTCCAATGGATTGCTCACCATGTTATAATCGATACGCCACCCGAGGTTTTTTTCACGCGCTCTTCCGCGGAAATTCCACCATGAATAATGATGAGGCTCCTTTACAAAATAACGGAATGAGTCGATAAATCCGCTATCCAGAAATTCACTCATCCATTGACGCTCCTCGGGTAAAAAGCCCGAGTTTTTTGCATTCCTAACCGGATCATGAATGTCGATGGGTTTATGGCAGATATTATAATCACCACTGATGACCAACTTGAGTCTTTCCTGCTTTATTCCGTTTATATAATGATAGAAATCTTCCAGCCACTTCATTTTAAAATCCTGCCTTGCATCGCCACTCGAACCCGAAGGGTGATATACGGTAATTACCGAAACAGCTCCGTAATCGGCTCTGATCATTCTCCCTTCGCGGTCGTATTTGTCAATCTCCATGCCATAGATCACCTTGTCGGGTTCCATTTTACTAAGCAAGGCAACTCCACTATATCCTTTTTTCTCGGCCGAATGCCAGTAATGATGATAACCCAGCTCTTCGAAAAGCTCAACAGGCACCTGCTGGGGATGAGCTTTGGTTTCCTGTATACACACTATATCGGGTTGAGCTGCCTTAAGCCATTCGATAAAGCCCTTTCGAATAGCAGCCCGTATTCCGTTAACATTATAGGTGATTATTTTCTTGGCTTCATTCATTGCTCCTTGCGGTTTCCGTTAATCCAAAATTAAATGCATGCTTGTTTAAAACGAATAAAATTATTTTACGAAAATAGGAATTATCTCATGAAACAACCACTTGTAGCCGGAAAATGAATACGCCTAAATCCATTTCGGTTAAAGTATCTTTTTAACGGTGAATACCTTAAATTTGCAGCTATTTTAAGGGAGAGATATGCGGAGACAATCATTACTTAGTAAATTCCTGATTTGGCGTGTTAAACACATCAATGACCGCAACTTTATTATGATCCTTGCTGTGATTGTTGGGATCCTGGCAGGATTTTCGGCGGTTATTATTAAGAACATCGTACACTTTATTCAATCTCTTGTAGTTCAGGGGTTTACTCATCAGTATGAGAACTACCTGTATTTTGCTTACCCGATGATCGGGATTGCGCTTACCATGCTTTTCATTAAGTACATCAACAAAAATCCTGTAGGTCATGGTATTCCCAGTGTATTATATGCCATTTCCAAAGAAAACGGACACATTAAACCTCATAATAATTATTCATCGATCATTACCAGTGCGCTTACCGTCGGGTTTGGAGGGTCGGTAGGACTGGAGGGTCCTACGGTCGCAACAGGTGCCGCAATGGGTTCGAACCTCGGAAGGGCCTTGCATCTGAACTATAAAAATGTGATCCTTCTGTTGGGATGCGCCTCCACCGGTGCCATGGCCGCCATTTTTAAAGCTCCCATTGCAGGCATCATTTTCGGTTTGGAAGTGATCATGCTCGACCTTACCATGAGCTCATTGGTCCCCCTGCTTCTGGCATCAACCTCGGCGGTGGTTATCTCTTATCTGTTTTTGGGCATGAATGTGCTTTATCCCTTTGAAGTGGAAACTTCTTTCTCCATAAGCGATATACCCTATTATCTCATCCTCGGGGTGTTGGCCGGATTCATTTCGTTGTATTTTACACGTGTGTATATGTACGTTCAGAAGATTTTTGATAAGATGAAAAACTGGAAAATCAGGATCATCATCGGAGGTGTTGCCCTGGGTATTCTTATCTTCTTTCTTCCTTCTCTCTACGGAGAGGGTTACGATGCCATCAACCTCAGCCTTAATGGTGAATACGATTATCTTTTTACGAATAGCATTTTTTATACCTTCCGCGAAAACATGCTCATGATCTTTGTTATGATCATCCTGGTGATGGGATTTAAAGTGGTTGCCACTTCCATTACATTTGGGGCCGGAGGCATTGGAGGGATCTTTGCGCCTACCTTGTTCATGGGAACCAACACCGGACTTCTGTTCGGACTGATCCTTCGCTATTTCGACATTCAAGCGATTAACAACAGCAACCTGGCTTTTGCAGGAATGGGAGGATTAATCGCCGGGGTGTTGCATGCTCCCCTTACTGCCATCTTTCTTATTGCTGAAATAACAGGAGGCTATGAACTCTTTATTCCACTAATGATCACCGGGACCATTTCCTATGCCACCATTAAGATGTTCGAGCCCAATTCGGTATATACCATCCAACTCGCCGAACGTGGTCACCTTATTACCCACCATAAAGATAAAGCTGTACTCTCCCTCATGAAAGTGGACCGCCTGATCGAAACCAACTTCAATCCTATTGGCCCCGAGGCCTCTTTGGGTGATTTGGTAAATGTGGTTTCGGAATCACACCGGAATATTTTTCCCGTTATCGATAAAGATCAAAAATTTTATGGCATCGTTTCCATGGATGATATTCGCGACATCATGTTCAAGCCTGAGCTGTATGATAAAACCTATGTGAAGAACCTGATGTTTATGCCGTCCACGTGGGTCGATCCAGATGAATCGATGGAAAAGGTGGCCCAAAAATTTCATGATACCGGAAATTACAACTTGCCGGTAATCAAAAATGGAAAATACAAAGGTTTTGTTTCCAGGGCCAATGTATTTTCATCATACCGTAAAATGCTCAAATATTTTTCCGAAGATTAAGCCTTAAGCTGTTGCAAGGCATCTTCAATAGTTTCTACTGGTTGCTGGCAGGCCTTTTCGGTGCATACATAGATCATAGTTTTGCCATCGACAAAGCGATTTTCAAGATGAGGCAAAACCGCTTCGGAAGCATGACCGAGCACGATTTTTTCAGGGTGAAAATATTTTTGAAGCTCTTTTGATCTGGTCAATGCTTCGTGCCCGGCAATGGCCACAGTGTTAAATCCGGTTGTAAAGTGAAGCAACAAACGTCCCCAATTTGCAAACGCCGAGGGGTAATGCTGCATACGATCCATCACATTCATTAAAGCAGCTTTGGCTTTATGGCGATAATCGTTATACTCATAAAAATGGCCAAGATAAAAAAGTGAACGTACCATGGATGAATTGGATGCCGGGATCACATTATCCATGGTTTCGAATCGTCGCGAAACAACCTGCTTATCTTCATCGGAAGTGTAAAAGAACAATCCGGCATACCGGTCGAAAAAATGCTTTATAGCATAGTCCATCAAATCGTGTGCTTTATCCACCCATGCTTTTTCCAGGGTAACCTGATAGAGATTAATAAATGCTTCAATCACAAAAGCATAATCTTCCAGGAACCCGTTAATTTTAGCCTGTCCGTTTTTATAGGTATGAAACAAACCGCCCTTTTCTCCCAACAAATGATTCATGATAAACCGGGCACTTTTTTGAGCCAGGCTAAGATATTCTTCTTTGCCGAAGGCTTTATAGGCATCAACCAAACCATTCAGCATTAATCCATTCCACGATGTTAAAATCTTATCATCCAGGCCGGGGCGCTTCCGGTTATTGCGGGCATTAAACATATCCTGTTTCAATCGTTTCCGTAATGCTGTCCATTCGGTAAGCGAAAGGTTGTTCCGTTTGGCAAAGGTTTCATCGTTGGTGGAACGCATCAGCACATTTTTGCCGTTTTCCCAGTAGCCAAGGCCTTCCACGTTGTAATAATCACAAAACAGCGAGCTATAGTCATTTAATATCCGTTCGATCTCATTTTTGGTCCACACATAATATTTACCCTCTACACCTTCGCTATCAGCGTCAAGTGCGGAATAAAAGCCATTTTCTTCACTCATCATTTCCCGTTTCAAAAAAGTAATGGTTTCACGAACCACCTCCTCATACAAGGGTTCTTTAAAATATTGATAAGCTTTGGAATAGAGCGAAACGAGCTGGGCATTGTCATATAACATCTTTTCAAAATGAGGTATTCGCCAGGCATCATCTGTGGCATATCGGGAAAACCCGCCCCCTATTTGATCGTAAATACCGCCATAAGCCATATTTCTCAAGGTGGTTTGGATAAAGCGGTTTATGTCGCTATTATTTTGATGATAATTATACTGAAGCAGGAACTCCGGGATTACCGGCAGGGGAAATTTGGGTGAGCCGGCCATACCACCATGATCATAGTCGAAGTCGCGGGATAATTTATCGCTCATGGTTTTTGCCAGCTCAAAGGTGAATTCCTGCTCTTCCTCCACCGGCTGTATTATACTACTTCTCCTTATACCCGACTCCAATTGCTCGGCCTGGGCTTCAAGGTCCTCATATTTATTTTTGTATAGATCGCTAATCTTTTCAACAATTGCCGTCCATTGTTCTTTGTTAAAATACGTGCCACCCCAAAAAGGCCTTCCATCGGGCAAGGCAAAAACATTTAACGGCCAACCTCCCCTGCCGGAGAGCAATTGTACAGCCGTCATATAAGTTTGGTCAACATCAGGATGCTCTTCACGGTCGACCTTCACCGGAATAAAATGATCGTTCATTAATTGTGCAATTGATTCATCGCCAAACGATTCGTCAGCCATCACATGACACCAATGACAGGAGGAATAACCGATGCTGATGATCAGGGGTTTGTCCTCCTCTTCAGCTTTATCAAGTGCCTCATCGCCCCAGGGGTGCCAATCTACCGGATTGCGGGCATGTTGCAAAAGGTAAGGGCTGGTTTCATTAATCAGCCGGTTTGTATAGTGTGAAGAATTCTTGGTACTCATTATCATACTTTTTGGTATTCAGCGTTTGAACAACAAAAATTTTTTAATGTTTGATTTTGAATATTTTATTATTTTTGTCGAGAATTTAATTCGTGCTGAAATTATTTAAGGAAATGACTAAGGAGTTGCAATCGAATTATCCGGAAATCCTGATCAAGGTTAGAAAAATTGTAAGATCTATTAACCTGGAATCGAAAAAGATCCAAAAGCAATACGGGGTTAGCATACCACAGGTACTCTGCTTAAACTACATTAAAAGCGCCAAAAGCTACCAAACCACCCAGAAAGAAATCAGAAAGTTTCTTAATCTGAATTCAAGCACGGTAACCGGTATCATACACAGGCTCGAAAAAAGGGGATACATAGCGCGGCTACCCAAGTTTGCCGATAAACGAGTTACCTATATTGCGCTTACTGCCAAGGGCAAAGACCTTCTTGAACAGATACCGCCCTTGCTCCATCAACAACTTTCGATGAAAATTGGGAAATTACCCCCCGAAAAGATCGCTCAGATCGAAAACAGCCTTAATGAGCTCATTTCCTTACTCGATATTGAGCATGTTGATGCCAGCCCACTGCTTACCTACGAGGATGACTTGTCGGCAAACTCCAGGGAAGAAAACGAGTAATCCCTTGTGATATCTACCAGCACGGGCAAATAAGTAGGTTGAACACTTTTTTAATTTATTTGTATATTTGTTGTATACAAACTAAATATCGCATATAAACCAGACTACACGAACTATATGCACATACTTGACCTGATTATCTTCATCCTTTACATGATCCTAATGCTTGGGATCGGTTTCTTTTTTCACCGGAAAAACAAAGACTTTGATGATTTTTACGTGGGCGGCCGTAAAATGGGTAGCCTGCATATTGGCTTGTCGGTAGTTGCCACCGATGTTGGAGGAGGATTTTCCATTGGGTTGGGAGGATTGGGATTCCTGATCGGTATAGCCGGCTCATGGATGTTGTTCACAGGACTGGTGGGAGCCTGGCTCAGTGCCGTTATTCTGATCCCAAACATTAAGAAGCTATCGAAGACAAGAGAGCTCCATACCTTCCCGCAGATCTTCGAGAGTTATTACAATAAAAATGTGGCATTGCTCGCCGGTGTAATCTCCGCTGTAGGATATATCGGGTTTACCAGTTCACAGTTGCTGGCCGGAGCCAAACTTGCTTCGGCGACATTTCCAACCCTCACACTGGATCATGCATTGTTGCTTATGGGTTTTATTGCCATTGCTTATACAGTGATGGGAGGTTTAAAGGCTGTAATTTATACTGATACGGTGCAATGGATCATTTTAATGGGAGGTCTTATTTTCATCGGTATCCCATTTGCCTATAATGCAGTTGGTGGGATGGAAGCGGTAAAATCCACCATTGGCCGGGAGTTTCTGTCATTTTCAAATCTTACATGGCAGCAATTTCTCAACTGGATTGTGACCATTGTTCCCATTTGGTTTGTAGGGATGACCTTATACCAGCGAATATATGCCACTCGCTCGGAAAAGGTGGCTAAAAGAGCCTGGTTTGTAGCGGGATTATTCGAATGGCCCATTATGGCTTTTATGGGTGTATTACTTGGGTTATTTTCGAGAGTTGCCTTTGAAACGGGCATGTTTGCGCACCTTGGGCATGCCCCCGGTTCCGATCTGGATGCAGAAATGGGGTTGCCTATGCTGTTGCGCGAAGTGCTTCCCTTTGGTATTATGGGGTTGATGCTTTCGGCTTATTTTTCGGCCATTCTTTCAACAGCCGACAGTTGCCTGATGGCCGCCTCGGGTAATATCACCTCCGACCTGCTTAGCAAGATCTTCAAATTCGATATGAACAGCCACCGGGCCTTGCGGATCTCAAAATTCATCACGTTGATCATCGGGGTAATTGCCCTGATGATCGCCCTGGAAATGACCATGGTCCTCGATTTAATGCTACACTCATATGCATTCATGGTTTCGGGATTGTTTATCCCGGTACTGGGCGCCATATTATGGAAAAAACGGAGCGCAGTAGCAGCTTTTTGGGCAATGCTGCTGGGTGGGGGAACCACTATCGCACTTGTGATAGGGGAATGGAACATGCCCTTTGATCTTGAGCCGAATATTTTTGGAATCCTGGCCTCGGCCGTGGTCTACTTCCTGTTAGCCGCCATTCTGTCCGGTTCCGCAAGACAAAAGGCACATATAAAGGCATAAAAAGCATTGATGCAATATACATTTAACACAAACGTATTAATTATGCATCGATGGAGTTACTTGATTTCAGCGATTTATATTCGTCGAATGGAATTTTTTAATTAGTTTTGTGGCGCAGAAACTATTTGTTAGACGTGAAAATGAAATTTAAAGACAGCAAACATGAAATTTGAAATTCTTGACCCCTTAAGTTCGGCTGGACTGATTGAAAAGGAAAAGATCGTCGACTTTCTTTATACCCATCTTGATCAATATGGTGATACGAAGGAAGATATAATGAAATGCATCAATTATGCATTGCGTGAAACTTCAATTGACGGAGGTTTTATTCTTTTGGGATACGAAGGGGATGATTTGGTAGGAGCGGTTGTAATCAACAAAACAGGTATGTCGGGTTATATCCCTGAGAACATCCTGGTATACATTGCCGTGCACAAAGATTACCGCGGAAAAGGATACGGCAAGATACTCATGAACAAAACCCTTGAACTGACCGAAGGTGATGTTAAGCTCCATGTGGAGCATGACAATCCAGCCCGGTTTCTTTATGAAAAAGTAGGTTTTACCAATAAATATTTGGAATATCGGTTCAAACCAAAAAAAGAAGCCTGATCGAATCCTTCCTAAAGAAATACCCGATAAATAAGGTGAGGAGGGAACAATGATAAATGAAGAACTTAGCGAGCTGCGAAAAACACTTCACCGCTATCCGGAATTATCAGGCAAGGAACATAACACTGCAAAGCGGATCCATACCTATCTTGCCCGCACAAACCCCGATGCGGTTGTAACCGGAATAGGTGGAACCGGTTTGGCCGCCATCTATGACAGTGGCAAGGCCGGCCCCTCGGTTTTGTTTCGAAGTGAACTTGATGCTTTGCCCATACAGGAGATCAATGAAATCCCCTATAAATCGACTTCGGAGGGCGTTGCCCATAAGTGCGGTCACGACGGGCACATGACGATGATTGCCGGATTGGCGGAATACATTGGAAAAAACCGCCCGGAAAAAGGACGGGCCGTCATACTCTATCAACCTGCCGAAGAAACCGGCGAAGGAGCCCAGTGGGTGGTTAGCGATCCGAAATTCCAACAAATAGAACCCGATTACGTCTTTGCCTTACACAACCTGCCAGGATACGAAAAGAACACCATTGTTGTTAGAGATGATACTTTTGCCTCGGCCTCGAAAGGTATGATCGCTAAACTACAAGGGAAAACAGCACATGCAGGAGAACCTGAAAATGGCATTAATCCTGCCTTGGCCGTGTCGGAAATTATTGCAGCGCTCAATAAACTTTCATTTAACAAAAAGCTGTTCCAGTCACTTACATTTCTTACCTTTATAAACATAAAACTGGGCGAGCGGGCTTTCGGTACATCAGCCGGTTATGCCGAGGTGATGACAACCCTGCGCTCATATAGTAATGATGACATGGAACAGCTATCGGAAAAGGCGGAAAATGTCATCCGTAAAATTGCAGAAAAAGAAAGGCTTAGCCCTTCATTTGAATGGGTGGAAGAATTCCTGGCCGTTGTCAATGATAAGCAATGTAACGACCTTATTAAAAGAACGGCTAAAAGCCTTGATAAAAAAATCATGACAAGAGAGGAACCCTTCCGCTGGTCGGAAGATTTCAGCCATTTTACCAACCAATACAAGGGAGCGCTATTTGGGTTAGGTTCCGGTTTAAAGCAACCCCAGCTTCATAACCCGGATTATGATTTTCCGGAAGATATAATAGAAACCGGGGTCAATATGTTTTCAGGTATTTATAATGAATTATTAAGGAAAACAGCTTAATATGTTTGGAAGCACATCCTTCATCGAGATCAGCAAATCGGCTTTGCTCAATAATTTAAATTTCATCCGGGAAACCGTAGGTGAAGGGGTTAAAATATCATCGGTAGTAAAGTCCAACGCTTATGGTCATGGAATAGAAGAATTTGTTCCCCTGGCCGAAAGCTGCGGTATCGATCATTTTGCGGTGTTTAGCGCCGATGAAGCTATACGCGTTTTCCGCCTTGTAAAGCCCGCAACCGATGTGATGGTGATGGGATGGATGGATGATGACCAGTTGGAATGGTGTGTTCAAAATGGAATTGAATTTTATGTTTTCGAACTTAACCGGGTGGAAGTTGCGCTAAAATTTGCCAAAAAACTCAAGAAACCGGCGAAGATCCATATAGAAGTGGAAACCGGAATGAACCGCACGGGATTTCCCATCAAAACCCGGCGCAAGCTGGCCCGTATCTTAAAAGATCACCCCGAATCGTTCGAGGTGATGGGCATATGTACACATTTTGCCGGAGCCGAAAGCATAGCCAATCATGTACGGGTACAAAAACAAATTGCACGTTACCACAAGGTGGTAAAATGGTTTCATAACCTTGGTATCACACCGGTTTACCATCATACGGCCAGTTCGGCAGCCACGGTTGCCTACCCCCGAACCCGCAAGGATATGGTTCGTGTGGGTATTCTGCAATATGGCTTTTGGCCGAGTAAGGAAACACTTATTCATTACGTGAACAAAAAACAGGATAAATCCGATCCTATCAAGCAGATCATTAACTGGAAAAGTAAGATCATGTCGATAAAGAATGTGAATGCAGGAGAATTTATCAGTTACGGCACTACTTTTCTGGCACAGGAAGACAAACGCATCGCCATTATCCCGGTAGGATATTCCCATGGCTTTAGCCGTTCACTTAGCAATACCGGCAGGGTTTT
>JAIPAP010000138.1 GCA_021740045.1 Bacteroidales bacterium | reverse complement strand
CCACCTGACCGGACGGGCAGGGATTTTCGCTGATCCGCGTTAATCAGTTGCATCTGTGTTATCCCTGTCTGACTAACAGGCAGGCGTGTTCTATTAACTATTTTGTAATTTTGAACACATAAACGAAGAAGAAAATATATCGACAACTTAAAATACACAATACCTATGAAAAACAACATGAAATTACCACTTGCAATAATCATCGCATTATTGTTCTCTTTTGCTTCCAATGCTCAAAATGTTTATGATGACTTTGAATATGATGGAGCTATTGAAGGTGATCCTGATGAATATAGCCTGGTTTGGGCTGACGAGTTCAACACCGACGGAGCCATAGACCTGGACAAATGGTTTCATCAAACCAAATTGCCCTCGGGTGGTAGCTGGTTCAACAACGAAATCCAACATTATACCGACCGCACCGATAACGCTGTGGTTGAGGACGGCATATTAAAAATTATTGCCAAAAAAGAAACCTATACCGATCAGGGCTATACCAAAAATTATACTTCTGCACGGCTGAATTCCAAGTTTGCTTTCACCTATGGCAAGGTAGAGGTAAAAGCCAAACTGCCTACGGGTGTGGGGACATGGCCTGCCATATGGATGTTGGGAAAAAACATAAATGAAAATGGCGCTTATTGGGAAACCCAGGGCTATGGAACAACTACATGGCCGGATTGCGGCGAAATAGATATTATGGAGCATTGGGGTAGTAACCAAAACTATGTTCAGAGTGCCACGCATACGCCCTCGAGCTATGGAGCTACTGAAAATCATGGCGGGCAAACCATATCGACGGCAAGCACCGAGTTTCACGTATATTCGCTGGAATGGATACTCGATAAACTCATATTTGCCGTGGACGGAAATATACATTACGTTTATGAGCCACAAGTTCAAAACGCGGATACCTGGCCCTTCGACGCTGACCAGTATTTGCTGTTGAATATTGCCATACAACCAAACATTGAGGATAGTTTTACTGAAAGCGCCATGGAAATAGATTATGTACGCGTATACCAACGAGACGATTTAAGTATTAACAATATGGAACCGGACAGGGGCTTGCAGGTTTATCCCAATCCTGTAAATGACCAACTAAAACTTATTTTCGATGACATCCGGGAAGGCGAAACCGCGTTAGTAAAAATCTATACTATGAGCGGACAACTTGTTACAGCGAAAGAAATTACTACTGAATCTAATCAAATTACTTTGAACGGACTCGGCGCTTTGCCTAAAGGGGTATATTCAGGTACGGTAAGCATTCAGAATAATTACTACAGCTTTAAGATGGTCAAATAACAGATTGATTTCCTGATTGATAAACTCCGGGGCTAAGCGATGTCATTTCTGCCTTCTCCCGGAGTTTTATTTGCAAGTGAAAGGTGAGTCCGGAACGTTTCACTGGCCAATTCTTCATCCTAAAAACCGTAAACCTTCTTAGCTTCAATAGCATCACCAGGGAGGGCCTAGGATTAACTGCTAAGGAGTCAATGTCGTTTAGTTAACGCTGTCAAGTCTTTAGACGTTGACAGGTTACTAGTATGGCAGACTTGTCAGCGAACGAAGCTCCTGACAACGTCAAACTGATATAGATTACAAAGTTTACTTAACTAAACGACATTGACTAAGGAGTAGCTAAATCATTGTAGCTAGTCCCCGACGACAAAAACAACGCAACAAACCATCACGACGGCCCGAGGAGTACTAAATACCGGATTCTTTTAAAGGAACTTCCAACGGGTAGAGAGGATGATCATCCTGTGTGGTTGATCAATTTTTAATATCGAACCAAATCGTATTGCCCTGAAGTTCGATCTTTACATTCCGGTAGTTGGCTTGCAGCAGACCGGAATCGCTGTTGTAGCTTATATTATCGAATACCACGGGGAGCACCTCGTTCCCCTGGGAATCGAACATACCATATAACCCCTTCTTTTTAACGATGATCATGTTTTTAAAACCGGTTAATTGAATGTCATGGTATTCAACAGGAATGATCAAAGTGCCGTTTTGGTTTATGCAACCCATGCGGCCATTTTTTGTTACACGAATAATTCCTTTCAGTCCCGAACGGCGGGTAAACATTTCTTTCACATCCTGCCGGTTGATATCATCATAAGGCATAAGGATCAGCCCATTGCCCTGCCGGTCGAAATAACCGGTTGAAGCAGCGGTCTTAACCTTGATCAATCCATCCCTTACCGGAAATATGGTATGGTATTTTGGTTCGATTATTTTATTCGATTCATAATTATAAAGTCCTGAACCACCTCCTTTTGTGATTTTCAACATCCCGTCGGTGTAGTGATAAATACCCTTGTAGCGGCATGGTAGCACTTCGTTATATTGTTTGTTGATAAAACCGTACTTACCGTTTTGAGCAACGATGTACCCATGTTCATCAAAAGGGATCACTTCGCTATAGGGAGTAGATTGCCGTGAGCCATTTTTGTTCAGGATAAACCAGGTACCGTTTTGTTTGCCGAAAGCATGCCCATTAAGAAAATCCAATGCGCTATCGAAACTAAATTCAATATGGGTATTTCCATTTTTATCAATAAAACCCCATTGCCCCCCTTTTTTGGCTGCAGCTAACCCGCCTGATAACGCTCTCAGTTTATCATACCGGAATGGAATGGATTCACGTCCTTTGGTATTAACAAAGCCCCATTTCCCTTTGTAGGACATTGCTGCCAAACCTTCTTCCATGCCATTAAAATCATCATAATCGAGTGAGATGAACAGTTCGCCATTTTTAACAAATCCGTAGCGGCCATCTTTTTTCACCGGGAAAAAATGATCCTCCCCCTTGAATACATCATCATATTGAGGTTTAACAACAATATGACCCTGCCGGTCGGCCATACCCATGTAACCGTTTCGCATGATGCGGGCATAGCCATTATCATACGGAAAAATGCTATCATATTCGGCCGGGATCAGTCTTCTCCCGGATAAATCATAACATCCCTGTCTTCTGCGCTTTTCAACTAAAAACACATCATCGATCTTCCGAAGGGATATATTATCGAATTCGCAAGGTAAAACCTGCTGACCATTATTTGCATAGATACCCTTTAGGTTGCCCTTGCTTACTTGCCAATAACCCCTTTCGAATTTTTCCGGGTAGGAATATTCGCAGGGGATAATGGTTTGGCGACGCTCAATATTGAACAAACCATGCTTGTGCCCAGCCTGCATAACAATGAGCTTATCCTCGATTCTCCGGATCTTATCAAAAACAAAAGGCAAGAGCACTTCATTGGATGGCCCTATCAAGCCTATATCGCCATAGGATTTATCGACAATGGCGCAGCCATCCTTAAAATTACCGGCCGATCCGTATTTATCGGGGATCACCATGTTGCCTGAGCGGTCGATAAAGCCATAATATTGCTTGAATTCTTTTCGCACTGCGGCCAAGCCTTCATTAAAGGGCTGTGCATCGCTGAATTTTCCGTCTATCACCACCCGGCCTTCTTTATTGACATAACCAAAAACAGGTTCTCTCCAATCGGCAGTATTCACTGCTGCCAGGCCTTCGGAGAAGGGTTTGATGTTATAAAACTTTCTCCCGATCCGCCTGCCGGTCAACAGGTTATACATCTGATACTGATGTTCCATATCGGTATCTTTGGTAACCAGCACATGATCGCTTATGTATTCCTTACGGTCATAGTATTTCCAGGTACCTGTTTTATACCCGTTTTTCACAAAAACAAACCGCTTTTCTTCAAATTCCTCATAAACCCCATAAAAGTTGCCTTCAAAATCAGGAAACACCATCATCCAGCGAGCTTCTAAAATATTTTCACCGTCTCCCGAGCGCACGCCCCATAAACCTTCTGATTCAAAAGGTTTTGCATTTTGCGCATGAAGATTTATTTGGAATAGCAGTAAAACACTGGTGAGTAAGATATACTTGAATAGGCTATGCATAATAAATCAATTTTTAAACGTACATTGGTACATTTGGTTACTTATAAACAACAGCTATACGGGTAGTTATGTTCCATTTTTACTGATTCATCATTCAACTACTTCCACCGGAATATAAACTGTGAAAGTAGAGCCTTTGCCGGGAGTTGATTTTAGTGTAATCTTACCCTTCATGGCTTCTACAAATCCTTTTGCTATTGAGAGCCCAAGACCGGTTCCGCCTTTTTCAACATCATTGGGATCGACTTGCCAGAAGTTTTCAAACACCTTCTGCTGCTGATGCATGGGAATCCCGGCACCTGTATCTTCAACCATGATCTTCATCCGGTTGTCGATAAGGTCATAATCCAATTTAATGTAACCCTGGCTGGTAAATTTTGCAGCATTGTCGAGTAAATTCATAACCACCTTCCTGATCTTTTCACGGTCGCCTTTAAGGGTTTTGTTTAAACCGGCAGTTTTTGAATTTACCTTGAAATCAATATGGGAGTCTATTTTGTCAACAAAAAGCTCATAAAGCTCGTTCATTAAATCATTCGGGTCAAATTCCATATGACTGACCTTTAACTGCCCGGTTTCGATCTTTGAAATATTAATCAAGTCGGTAATAATATGAAGCAGCTTATGGGTATTCTTTACAATGGAATCGGTAAACCGCTGCTGCTCTTCCTTTTCCAGTTTTTCGTCGCGGAGCATTTCGGCATAGCCTATTATACCATTCATGGGAGTTCTGATCTCGTGCGACATGTTTGCCAGGAACGCCGATTTGAGCCTGTCGGATTCCTCAGCCTTGTTTTTGGCAATACGTAACTGCTGTTCGATAATCTTCCGGTGATCCAACTCCTCCCGGAGTTCCAGGGTTTTTCCGGCAACACTTTTATTCAGCGTGTAAATCCAGGCAATTATGAGGATGCCAGCCACTACCAAGGCGGCTAAAATCCAGCTCCCCCATTGTCTTATAAAGCTATAAAGATTGTCTTCCCGGTAAATCCCGAACCACTTTTCATGAAGTTCATCAAACCGGCCTGTTTCCTTTAAGATATTTAATCCTTCATTAATGGTTGCGATCACCTCTTCATTTCCTTTTGGGCTGACATAGCAATAATCAAACGATTCAAGGGGTAATTCATGCGACTCGAGGTTCAGCAGCTTGTATTCCGATATGTAGTAATAGCCTTGCATCTTGGCACATAAAGCGGCTGCTCCCCGTCCTGAGGCCAGCATGCGCAAGGCTTCTTTTTGATTCTTGGCCAGGATGAGCCTGAAACTGATGCTATTTTCAAGGACATAATCATGCATTACATCGCTTTCCTGCACAATGATCACACTATCCCTGAGATCATCAACAGCTTCAACATCCGACCCCTTGCGGGTAAAAATGGCATAGGTGATCTTGATATAAGGAATGGAATAATTCACATATTGCTCACGCTCTTGGGTATGCAACATACTGGAAACAACATTGGATTCACCTGATTTCATGTGAGCTACCACTTCATGCCAGTCTTTTAATTGAACCGACAGATCAAATTCCATAATCCTGCCGATCTCCCTGATGAGTTCAACTTCAAAACCTGCTGGTTCTCCATCCTTGCCTGTATAGGCATATGGGGGATAATTATTATCACCGTAATAAACAATGCTCTTGCCGGCACTAATTCCGTTCACCAACAGGAAAAAGAGAAGCATAACAAGTATTAGTTTCTGTTTCACAATCATGAGCATTGCTTATTTCTAAGGTAGCCGGAGCTTTTACTTACCACCGAGCTCTTTTATCTGCTGATCGAGTTTCTCTTTTTTCTTTTGCAGGATCGCTTTTTCCTGCTCCTGATTTTTCGTCAATGTACCCTTTTCATCCATCTTCAAAAGCCGTATTTCAACTTCGTAGCGCTGTTTCTTGAGTTTATCCACTTTTTTCATGAGTCCATCGTTGTTATATGTAAATGTTGGGTTTTAAATTTAATAATTTTGTCGGATATTGAGCTATAAATCTTTCACTCATATATCTGATTAGTAATTAAGGATCATAGTTTGTTATGAAAGAGAACAAAAAACGCTATTACATTTATTTACCCCTTGCATTTGCTGTTGTTCTTATTGCCGGTATAATGCTTGGCACACGGTTGGTTCAAATATCCAGCAACAAGGAAAATATATTATCCTTTCGCCCGAACCAATACAACAAAGTTACAGATATTATTAATTATGTAGAGAATAATTATGTCGATTCGGTAAGCAAAAATAAGCTGAACAAGAATGCCATCGAGGGCATGCTTGATGATCTTGATCCGCATTCCTCATACATTACCGCCAATGAATTCGACGATGTAAACGATCCGTTAAGAGGTAATTTCGAAGGCATCGGCATACAATTTCGAATCGAAAATGATTCCATAACGGTAATCAGCCCCATACAAGGGGGGCCTTCCGAAAAAGTGGGTATACAAGCCGGCGACCGTATTGTAAAAATCAACGGAAAAGAATTTACCGGCCCGGATATAACCAATGAAGAGATTATTTCGAAATTAAAAGGCGAACGCGGAACAGAGGTCAATGTGAGTGTATATCGCCGCGGGGTTGAAGAATTACTTGAATTTAGCATCGTTCGTGATGTGATTCCAACCTACAGCATTAATGTGGCCTATATGGTGACTGACAGCATTGGTTACATAAAGCTAAGCAAGTTCTCGGCCACCAGCCATGAGGAATTTTTAAAAGCTTATAAAGATCTTCACGAAAAGGGCCTTGAGAAACTTATTCTTGATTTGCGCGGAAACACAGGAGGATATTTGAAGGCTGCCATCGATCTTGCCGATGAATTTTTAAAGCAAAATGAACTGATCGTTTACACCGAAGGACATAACCGCCCCAAGAAAGATTTTTACGCCACCACAAAAGGCCATTATGAATCCAAGCGCCTGGTTATTTTGATCGATGAGGGCTCTGCCTCGGCCAGTGAAATTATCGCCGGTGCCGTTCAGGATAACGACCGTGGCCTGATCGTCGGGCGACGTTCTTTTGGTAAAGGACTGGTGCAGGAACAACTAACTTTAATGGACGGCTCGGCCATCAGGCTTACTGTTGCCCGTTATCATACCCCCACGGGACGTTCCATACAAAAACCCTATGATGAAGGTCGCGAAGAATATTTTAATGATTTTTATCATAGAATAACCAACGGAGAATTGGAAAACCCCGACAGCATTCAATTTGCCGATTCACTCAAATATACCACCCCGGCCGGCAAAACAGTCTATGGGGGCGGCGGTATTATGCCCGATGTGTATGTCGCCCTTGAAAGTGATCCGAAATATAAATATTTTAATCAACTGGTTAACAAGGGGCTGATCTATAAATTTGCGTTTGCATATACTGATAAGCACCGTGAACAGCTTAACCGGATAGACACGGTAACCGGTTTTATCGAAAAATTCAGGGTAAGCGATCAATTATTCACGCAATTTGTTGATTTTGCAAAGGATAAAGGAGTTAAACCAGATCAAAAGGGTATTGATGAAAGCAAAGCAAAAATAAAGAACCTGATCAAGGCCTTTATTGCCCGCAATATTTATGATGACAAAGGTTTTTATCCCATCTACCTTGAAACCGATAAAACCTTTAATAAAGCCATGGACATTCTTGAAAAGTCGTTTAGCAGTAATATTGCGCTGGCCACTTATAAGTCATCGATTAAGGAGTAATAAAAAACAATTTTTCACCTAAAAAGGCCCGGCTTTATAACCGGGCCTTTTCTAATAGTGCTTATATCATTTTATTCTACAGTAACTGATTTTGCAAGGTTTCGGGGTTGATCAACATTACAATCACGCATTACGGCAATGTGATAAGACAACAACTGCAAGGGAACGGTTGCGACCAATGGAACCAACATTTCCTCAGTCTCGGGGATTTCAATTACAATATCGGCCATTTCTTTAACTGTTTGCTCTCCCTCGGTTACCACCGCAATTACTTTACCCTTACGGCTTTTAACTTCCTGTATGTTGCTAATCACCTTATCATAAGTCCCTTTGTTGGTAGCAATAAATACTACCGGCATGTCTTCATCGATGAGGGCAATAGGACCGTGCTTCATCTCGGCAGCCGGATACCCTTCGGCGTGGATATAGGAAATTTCTTTCAGTTTGAGGGCTCCTTCAAGGGCAACCGGGAAATTATAGCCGCGGCCAAGATAAAGGAAGTTCCGGGAATCCTTGTATTTATAAGCCACCTCGCGGATAAGGTCATTTTGTTTCAATACCTTTTCGATTTTCCCGGGTATGTTTTCAAGCTCATTTAATATTTGATAAAAGCGTGATGTCTCAGTAGAGCCTTTCTTTTGAGCGATAGACAACGCCATCAGGGTGAGTATGGTTACCTGTGATGTAAAAGCTTTGGTTGAAGCAACGCCGATTTCAGGGCCTGCATGGGTATAGGATCCGGCATGGGTCATCCGTGGAATAGAAGATCCCACTACATTACAAATACCGATAATAGTGGCGCCTTTTTCCTTAGCCATTTGAATGGCTGCCAGGGTGTCGGCCGTTTCACCGCTTTGCGATATGGCAATAACCACATCATCTTCATAAATAACGGGGTTGCGATAGC
>JAIPAP010000137.1 GCA_021740045.1 Bacteroidales bacterium | reverse complement strand
ACATATTTCGTCTGTACTGACCACCTACTTCAAACAAGGCATCACTGATCTGTCCCAGCGAGCAATACTTGGCGGCTTCCATCAGCCGTTCAAAGAGGTTCTCATTTTTTCCGGCAGCTTGTTTCAGTTTTTCCAGCTCCTCATTGGCCTCTTTTTCAAAAGTTTTTTGCAGATTTTTGATGCCCTCAATTTGAGTTTCCTTTTCCTCCTTGTAGGCCCTTATTACCTCTCCGGGTCGCCTTGTGGGTGAGCCCTCGGCCGAAAGGAAGGTGTTAACCCCAATTATGGGAAGCTCACCGGTATGTTTGAGGCTTTCGTAATGATGCGACTCTTCCTGTATCTTTCCCCGCTGATACATGGTTTCCATGGCACCTAACACACCTCCGCGCTCGGTAATCCTGTCGAACTCAGCAAGAACAGCTTCCTCCACCAGGTCGGTAAGCTCTTCGATGATAAAGGCGCCCTGCAAGGGATTTTCATTTTTGGCCATACCTAGTTCCCGGTTAATGATCAACTGAATGGCCATAGCCCGCCTTACCGATTCCTCGGTAGGGGTGGTTATAGCTTCATCGTAGGCATTGGTATGCAACGAGTTGCAATTGTCATAGATGGCATAAAGGGCTTGAAGAGTGGTTCGAATGTCGTTAAACGAAATCTCCTGGGCATGCAACGAACGCCCGGAGGTTTGTATATGATATTTCAGCTTTTGCGAACGCTCATTGGCTCCGTAAAGATGCTTCATGGCTTTTGCCCAGATCAGGCGGGCAACGCGTCCCATCACGGCATATTCGGCATCCAGCCCGTTGGAGAAGAAAAAGGAAAGATTGGGCGCAAATTTGCTAATGTCCATTCCCCTGGACGCGTAGTATTCAACATAGGTGAACCCATTGGCCAATGTAAAGGCCAGCTGGGTTATGGGGTTGGCACCGGCCTCGGCAATGTGATAACCCGATATGGACACCGAATAAAAGTTGCGCACATTATGATCAATAAAATACTGCTGTACATCTCCCATCATTTTAAGGGCAAAATCGGTGGAAAAAATGCAGGTATTTTGCGCCTGGTCTTCCTTTAAGATATCAGCCTGAACGGTTCCACGTACTTTTGAAAGAGTATCGGCTTTTATTTTTTCATAGGTTTCCTTTGGGAGGACCTTGTCGCCGGGTATACCCAACAGCTCAAGACCCAATCCGTTGTTACCTTCGGGCAGCTTGGCCCTGTAATCAGGCCGTGAAGTGCCTTTTTTCTTGTATAGGTCATCAATTTTCATTCGCACCTCTTCCTGCAGACCATTTTCAGCAATATATTTTTCACATTGCTGATCAATTGCCGTATTCAGGAAATAAGCCATAAGCGAAGGAGCCGGGCCGTTAATGGTCATGGATACCGAAACATTGGGCTGTGCCAGGTCGAATCCGGAATAAAGCCGCTTGGCATCATCGAGCGAAGCAATGGAAACACCTGAATTCCCGATTTTTCCATAAATGTCGGGGCGGTAGTCTGGATCACGTCCATAAAGGGTTACCGAATCGAAAGCAGTGGAAAGCCGCTTGGCAGGCATCTCAAAGGATACATAATGGAAGCGTTTGTTGGTACGTTCCGGTCCACCTTCACCGGCAAACATGCGGGTAGGCTCTTCATTCTCGCGCTTAAAAGGGAATACGCCGGCAGCAAAGGGAAATACTCCGGGTACATTTTCCTTTAAATTCCACCGGAGAATATCGCCCCAGCCTTTGAATTTCGGTAGGGCAATTTTAGGAATCTGCTGATGCGATAAAGATTCGGTGTGTGTTTTTACCTCGATCTCCTTGTCCCTTACTTTAAATGTATATACATCATTTTTATAAGATTGAACCCGCTCCGGCCATTTGTCCAGTATATCTTTATTATCGGGATCAAGCTTACGGGAAATATTTTCATAGATTGATTGCAACTTATCGATTAGCGCCTGATCGATGTTATCATCCTGTTTTAATTCCTCCAGGCTGTCATTGATGGCCTGCATGCGCCGGGCAACGTCAGCCTGCTCTTCAGACCATTGATTATACTTTCGAACGGTATCAGCTATTTCCGAAAGATATCGCACACGCTTCGGAGGAATAATGTGTATCTTTTCCGATGATTCATCCGGGGCTTCCACGGTGGATTGAAAAGCTTCGGACCGCTCATGGAGCTTATCCATCAATGCTTTATACAGATTATTAACTCCCGGATCGTTAAACTGAGAAGCGATGGTACCGTATACCGGCATGCTCTCCAGGTCTTGTTCAAACAACTGATTGTTTCGTTGATATTGCTTACGGACATCGCGTAAAGCGTCCAGCGAACCACGTTTGTCGAATTTATTCAACACAATAAGATCGGCAAAATCGAGCATATCGATCTTTTCAAGCTGGGTAGCTGCACCGTATTCCGGGGTCATCACATACATCGCTACATCGCTGTAATCGGTAATTTCCGTATCGGATTGGCCGATACCCGATGTTTCGAGTATCACCAGGTCGAAACCTGCATTTTTTACAATGCAAATGGCATCGCTAATGTATTTCGATAGGGCAAGATTCGCTTGCCGTGTAGCCAATGAGCGCATGTAGACCCGATCATTGTAAATGGCGTTCATTCGAATGCGGTCACCCAGAAGAGCCCCGCCGGTTTTGCGCTTGGAAGGATCCACCGAAATGATGGCGACCGATTTATCGGTAAAATCCTTCAGGAAGCGTCTTATCAGCTCATCAACCAGTGACGATTTGCCTGAACCACCTGTACCGGTTATTCCCAGTACGGGAGCCGGTTTCTTTTTACATTCCTTATTTAAATTGCGAATAGTGTCTTTTACATTGTCAGGGAAATTTTCGGCGGCTGAAATCAGGTGTGGAATGGCGTTAATATCGCCGTTTTTGAGGTGTTGAATATCTTCGGGTTTTATTTTCACATCTTTACCCACCGGAAAATCCGACTTTTTTACCACATCGTTTATCATTCCCTGTAACCCCATTTTGCGGCCATCATCGGGCGAATATATGCGGGCAATACCATAATTATGCAGTTCTTCCATCTCTTCGGGAAGGATAACCCCGCCTCCACCGCCAAATATTTTAATATGGCCGCTGTTCTTTTCCTTCAACAGATCATACATGTATTTGAAATATTCGATATGGCCGCCTTGGTATGAAGTAATGGCTACAGCCTGTGCATCTTCCTGAATGGCCGTATCTACAATTTCCCGTACCGAACGGTCATGTCCCAGATGGATGACTTCAACACCGGTTGATTGCAATATGCGCCGCATCACATTGATGGCGGCATCGTGTCCATCGAAAAGTGAAGCGGCAGTAACTATTCGTATGTGATTTTTAGGACGATAAACTTCTGTTTTCTTCATTATTCCTTATTTAGATTCGGTATATTCACAAATATAAACATTTTTATATATATTTGTTTCAAATGTAACTTTTGTGTATGAATAACAAATTTCAGCACCTTTTTGCTCAAGCTTTTGTAACTTAGCTTTTAAATCGAAACCTGATTGCTTATGACCAAACAACTCATCTTTATAATCGTCCTGTTGATTACCTTAGGGGTATTCAGCTACACAATTTCACGACTGGTCCGTTATTTTCGTTATACCAAGCCGGCTTTCCCTATCCGGAATATCGGAGCCCGGGTCAAGGAAACTTTCAGGGTAGCCTTTGGACAAACCAAAATATTACGTTGGCCCTTTGTGGGTTTAATCCATGCTTTGGTATTCTGGGGCTTTATTGTGATCACTATCGGGAGCCTTGAAATGGTGATAGACGGTGTTGCCGGAACTGAACGCATACTCGGGGTACTGGGTCCTTTTTATGATGTGATCATTGGCGCCGGGGACATTTTTGCCATGATTGTTCTGATTGGGGTCGTTATTTTCCTGGGGCGCAGGCTTTTCCTCAACATTGGCCGGTTTAAGGGTATCGAGCTAAAAAAGGAATCGAAATATGATGCCAACATTGCCCTTACGCTGATCTTTCTCCTGATGGTATCGCTGCTGGGCATGAACATCGGGTACATAGAAATGCATGGTGGTGCGGAACAGCAATTCACCGGTGTATATCCCATAAGCGAATGGCTGGCTCCTATGATAACCGGTAATATGGATCAGAGCGCTATCCATCAGTTACATGAAGTCAACTGGTGGGCTCATATCCTGCTGATCTTCATTTTTGCCAACGTCCTCCCCTACTCCAAGCATTTCCATGTGTTTACCTCGGTCCCCAACGTTTTCCTGAGCCGACTCGAGCCGCTTGGTTATCTTCCCAATATGGATAATGTGACCAAAGAAGTAAAACTGATGATGAACCCCGAACAAGACATGGAGCAGGAAGCCGAAGAAGAACAATCGGCGCGTTTTGGTGTGTTGGATGCCGAAGATTCCAGTTGGAAAAACTACCTGGATGCACTGGCCTGTACCGAGTGCGGGCGATGTACCGCGGTATGTCCGGCCAATATCACCGGGAAAAAGCTATCACCCCGTAAGATTGTAACCGACCTGCGCGCCCGCATGAAAGAAAAAGGTCCCGGACTTCGAAAAGAGGGACTGGACTATTCCGACGGCAGATCATTGATCCGTGATTTCATCAGCGAAGAAGAACTTTGGGCCTGCACCACTTGCAATGCCTGTGCTCAGGAATGCCCTATTAACATTAACCATCCCACCCTCATCCTCGACATGCGGCGCTACCTGGCTATGGAAGAAGCCGCGGCGCCGGCCGAGATCAACACCATGTTCACCAACATCGAAAACAACGGCGCCCCGTGGCAATATTCTCCCGAAGACAGGATGAATTGGGCAGAGGAGATCTATATGAATGCTTAATTTTAAGACTCAATTAAAAAAATTACAAATAGTTACGAATGGAAAAGAAAAAAATAACCGTCCCCACAATGGCCAACCTTCATGCAGAGGGAAAGAAACCCGAGTATTTGTTTTGGGTAGGTTGTGCCGGAGCTTATGACGACCGGTATAAAAAGGTAACACAAGCATTTGTAAAAATCCTTGCCCATCTGGGCACCGATTATGCCGTATTGGGTACGGAAGAAACCTGTAATGGTGATCCCGCCCGGCGAGCAGGAAACGAAATGCTCTACCAAATGCAGGCTTTGCAGGTAATCGAAACTTTAAGCAATTACGAGGTAAAAAAGATCATTACCTGTTGTCCTCATTGCTTCAATATCTTTAAAAATGAATATCCCGACCTGGGCGGGCATTATGAGGTTATGCATCACAGCCAGTTTTTACGCAAGATGTTTGATGAAGGTAAATTAAACATCGATTCCAACGTTTTTGAAGATAAAACCATCACCTTTCATGACCCTTGTTACCTGGGAAGAGGAAATAATGAGTATGAATCGCCCAGGGAAGTGATTGCCAGGGTACGGGCAAAAAACGTAGAGATGGCAAGAAACAAGAGTTTCGGTCTATGCTGTGGCGCCGGTGGGGCCCAAATGTTCAAGGAAGCCGAACCGGGCAACAAGGAGGTTTATACCGAACGCACTGAAGAAGCCCTGGAAACAGGAGCTAACATAGTTGCTACTGCCTGCCCCTTTTGCATGACCATGCTGACCGACGGTCTGAAATATAAAGAAAAAGAAGAAGAGGTTAAGAATTTCGATATAGCCGAAATTATTGCCCGGGGATTGGGATTATAGCGTAAACCGGTTGATGATTACCGGTTTGATCATTCATTGCCGGTAACAATTCTAAATTAGTTTATTGCACTTCTGTCGGCAGGGTTTTTGAAACCCTCATTTCTGAAAATCAAACCATTTTTTTGATTATGAATGATAGAAACCATTTAAGACAATGGATAAATATTGGTTCCCTGGCAGCAATGGTCCTTGTAAATATTTTTGCCAATGTTTTACCCATTAATGGAGTCACTACAGGAGAAATAGCGGGCCAATTTGATGTATATTTCAAACCGGCCGGTTATGCTTTCTCTATTTGGACTATAATCTATCTGCTCATGATTGTTTTTGTCACCTTCCAGGCGTTGCCTGCACAACGGGCAAATCCCCATCTGAAAAGGATAGATTATTTATTTGCCTTCAGTTGCCTGATGAACATTGCCTGGATTTTTTTCTGGCATTACCAGTTATTTACCTTATCGCTAATTGCCATGCTCGCCTTGCTTGCAATACTCGTATCTATTTACCTGCGGCTCGATATTGGCCGAACCCGGTTTAGTGTAAGCGAAAGAATAGCCGTTAGCATCCCATTCAGCATTTACCTTGCATGGATATCTGTAGCCACCATTTCTAATGTTACCATCTTACTTGATTATTTCGGTTGGAATGGTTGGGGCATATCTGATCAAAACTGGGCAGTGATCATGCTGCTGGTGAGTTTGGTGCTGTCATCCTGGGTAGCCATAGTAAGACGGGATGTTGCCTTTTTAATCGTTTTCATCTGGGCTTTGGTAGCCATTACCATTAAACAACACAGCATTCCGGCAATCAGTATCACGGGTTCAATATCGGCTGCTGTATTGGGGTTTGTTGCTGTAATTACCGCTATCCGCTATAGGAAATGGGTTAGAGGAGAACAGGTTGAAAGATAATGGTCACTTAAATGAGTTATTCAAAAGCCTTATTTTGCAAACAGGTCTTCCAAAGCTTCCTCGATATGGGGAAACCTGAAATTGAAGCCTGCCTTTTGCAGATTTTCGGGGATTATTCGCTGACCATCGAGCAACACATTGGCTCCTTCGCCATAAAGCGCCTTTAATGCAAATTTAGGTATCGGGAAGAAGCTTGGGCGATGAAGGGCTTTTCCTAATGCTTTGGTAAATTCATAATTGGTCACCGGGTGGGGTGAGGTTAAATTATAGATACCCTCATACAATTCACTCTCCATAGCAAAAAGGTAGGCATCCACCAAATCGGTAATATGGATCCATGAAAAGGCCTGCTCCCCGTTTCCCAAAACACCTCCAATTCCCATTTTAAAGGGTGGGAGCATGGTTTTGAGCGCTCCACCATTGCGTCCCAGTACTGTACCAAACCGGAAAATAACTACATGGGTATGATCATCGGCTTTCACTGCTTCTTTCTCCCAATCGATGCAAACCTTTGCCAGAAAGGTTTTATCATATTCCGCATTATTTTCGGTATAAGTTTTATCGCTTTTATAAATACCCACTGCAGAGGAAGAAATGAACAACTGCGGCTTATTTTTCATGTTCGCAATTGCTCCTGACAATTTACGGGTCGTATTAATGCGGCTGTTGTAGATGGCTTTTTTATGGGAGTTAGTCCAACGTTTCAAAATGGGAGCTCCGGCCAGGTGTATGATCACCTGGCTGCCTTCAATTTTATCGGCCAGTTCTTCGTCGGTGAGCATGAAGTCACGCCGGCGAATGGGCGTGATTTTAAATTCCCGTTCCCTAAAGGCATTTACCAATTGGCTTCCGACAAATCCGGTTGAACCGCTTATAGCAATATTCATAATCTTTTCTCTGGGTGTTCTTAATCAACAAACTTATAAAATATTCGTTCAGGGAAAAATGTTATACTTTTGCAGCGCAAATGGGTTATGTAACAACGCAACCCAATGGTTTACAAGCATTAACAAATAAACAGAAGATGACATATGGCTGAAAAAGAAAAAGGTTCCGGAATGTTTGAAGAATTTCCTCCGGTAACCACGCAGCAATGGGAAGAGAAGATTCAAGCCGACCTGAAAGGGGCTGATTATGAAAAGAAGCTGATATGGAAACCCATTGAAGGGTTTAGGGTCAGGCCTTACTACCGCCTGGAAGACTTGAAAAATTTGATGCATTTGCAGGCCCTGCCAGGAGAATATCCTTATACCCGCGGACATCAGGAAAATGATTTCGGATGGCAGATCCGCGAAGACATCGATGTAGCCGATATCAAAGATACGAACCAATTAGCCCTGAATGCCATCAAAAAAGGGGCCACCTCACTTTCGCTGAACGTCAAAAATGTACACACCACCGAGGATCTCAAGGAGATACTCAAAGATATTGATCCCGAGAAGATTGTCCTGAACTTTTATTCTCCTTTCAGCCCCTGGAAGGAATTTTTGGAAAAACTCCACCAAGTGCTCCATGAAAAGGGTTCCGATCCTGCCAAAGTGGTTGGATCCGTTGATTTTGATCCTATCAGTTATGCATTGATGCACGGTGATTTTTACCACGGCAGGGAAGAAGACCTTAACGAAGCAGCCGACCTGATCCGGTTTGCAGAAGAAAAACTGCCGGCTTTCCGGGTGATCACCATCAACGGCCGTTATTTCCAGGAAGCCGGTTCATCGGTGGTTCAGGAGCTTGGATACAGCCTGGCTTCAGCCAATCAATACCTGGCCGATCTTACAGAGGCCGGCCTGAATGTAGATGAGATCAGCCGGCGCATGGTGTTTTTCTTTACCACCGGCTCCAGCTATTTTATGGAAATTGCCAAATACCGTGCTGCACGGCTGCTATGGGCACAGATCATAGAACAATACCAGCCTATGGAAGAAGAGAGCCGGGTCATGCACATCCATGCCACTACCCTTAACTGGAACAAAACGGTTTACGATCCGTATGTAAACATGTTGCGCACCACCACCGAAGCTATGTCGGCCGCCCTGGGCGGTGTCGACTCTTTTGGTGTAACCCCTTTCGATCGGCATTTCA
>JAIPAP010000017.1 GCA_021740045.1 Bacteroidales bacterium | reverse complement strand
TGACTAATCCGGTATCTTTCAATAAAGTGCACGGCATAATCAATACCAATACCGATAGCTATGGAGGCCAGTAAGGCGGTTGTTGTACTCAACGGAATATTGAGCAAGCCCATAACTCCAAAACTTAAAACTGCTGTAATGGAGATAGGAACAGCGCCAATAAACCCAATACTTACCTGGCGGAACATCAGGGACAGAAGCACGATAATAATTATAAGGGTAATAATCAGGCTTTTAATTTGACCCTCCAGAATGAGGTCTGTAAATACCAATGCGGTATACCCCGAACCGGCAAAATTTATATCCACATTCAGGTCACTGAAGTCGTCCTTATAACTTCTTACTTCATCAAGCACCGCCTTGAGCGACTTCGAATCATCCTCCTTGATTTGAATGTTCAGATTGGCCTTGTTATAGTCATAGTTCACTACTTCCCATAAGTTATCCGGGTCGCCGGACATCTCATACAGTAAAAGATACTGGGCATTCAGGTTATGGGAATTGGGGATGCGGTTATATTCCTCCTTATCGGCATGCATCACCTTGTTCATGCGTTCGAGGTAATCGGCCAGCGAGAAAGAATTGCCTGCCTCCTTTACAGACCCCACAACGTCATTCTGCATTTTACTCATGAGTTTCAATACTTCCGGCTCCTTGAAGGCGTCGTTCCTTTCAGCCGAGAGGATAACATTCAGGGTAGTGGTTCCTCCGAACTTTTTATTGATGAAGTTATCCGTCTGGACAATATCGCTGTCATCTTCAAACTTATCGAGGAAACTCGAATTGATCCATACTTTCTGGGTTCCGTAGATCCCTATACCTATTGTAAGGACACTAAGGACCAGCACCAGTACTTTATGTTGCAATACCCATTTGGAAATTTTGTGAGCCAGCGGATGATGTTTTTCGCTTTCTCCCCTGGCTTTCACATTTTTGGGTTTGTTGAATATCATAAGACCCACCGGAATAAACACCAGCGAGAAAAACATGGCTGCCATTACGCCAAAAGCTGTGAATAATCCGAAATATTTAATCGGATAAACCTCCGAGGCCAGCAGTGAAACAAATCCCACGGAAGTGGTAACCGAGGTCATGGCTACCGGTTTCCACATGTTTCTTACCATATCACTGATAGCGTCTTTCCGGGAAGCTTCGGGATGCTCCTGTAAGTATAAATACATATGGTTAAACAGGTGGATACCGTCGGCCACCCCGATGGCAATAAGCATCACAGGCATCATCGTGGTAACCGCATATATGGAAATGCCAAGCCATGCCATTAGTCCGAAAGCCCATATAACACTGAGAATAACTACTAGCAGCGTGAGAATGGTGGTTTTCGTATTCCGCAGGGTAACATACAGCACAATGATAATGACCAGGATGACGATAGGCACCATTTTCTTCATGTCTTTCGGACCCAGGTAAGCCATCGTTCCTTCTACGATAGGGGTGCCAGCCACATAAAGGGTATGATTGTCATTTTCATAAGAATCGGCCAGGTCAAGGATTTCATGGTAGAACTCCATGGAAAAAACGTCGTCATTGATTTCTGCAATAACCACGGAGACGGTTTCATCTTCGGATACGATCCGCTCATAAACCATCTCATTAGTTCTGACGCTTTGCCGGATGCTTTGCAGCTTGTCGGAAGATTCAGGTACTTCTTCATAAAAGGAGGTCACATCCAGTCCGGTTTCCGTACCGATGATATTGTCGGCGGTATAAAGGGAAGTAACATCTCCTTTTTCAATTTGCTTCATTTGCTGCAAATCTTTGGTCAGTTTCTTGATCTTCCCCAGTGTTTGGGGATTGTAAATCCCATTTTTATTTTCAATGGCGATAATGATTCCATCCTTGATATTGAACATTGCCTCAGCAGAGTCACTATAAACAAAGGCTGGGTGGTCCTGGGGCATGTATTCATCCAGGTCGGTTTCCATCCTGCTGTTGGCCGACATTTCGATAAAAAGGAAAACAGTCACAGCCAATATACCAAGTAGAATTGGCCAGGGATACTTTGTGATGAAATTGATAAACATTTTCATAAGTAATTATTTACTAACTATTGATTTAAATTTTTTTCCTCTATAATTTCAAGAAAACTATGATAGAATACTTTTCCCTGCGCGGGCAAATCCCATTGATAATCTGATAATTTCCAGTTCATAACCAGCATTCTTATCGTTCCCAGAAACATCATCGAGATATGCCTTGGATTTAAGTTGTGTTTGAATTCGTTACTGTTTTTTCCGTTTTCAAATATTTCCTGGATATACAGTTGAATGGTGTTAATAATGGAATAAATCAAAATTTTTATGTCATGGTTGGTGAGGAAATATTCCTCGGCAAAAAGAAGATTGGCTATTGCCGGTCGCTGCTTGAACAGAAATAGTTGATTCTCCATAATTTGTTGAAGCTTGGCAGCATTCGATTGCTTCCGGCTGGTTGCCTCACTGATCTGGCTCGTAGTTTCAAGGAATATGTCGTTTAAGATGTCCATAATGAGTTCGTTTTTCGAACTAAAGTGGCGGTATAAAGCGCCTTCGGTTACTCCAACTTTAGCCGATAAAGTGGACATTGTCAGTGCATTGAGTCCTTTCTCACTCACAATCTCCACGGCTTCCTGCATTATTTGCTTTTTTCTGCTTATTTGCATGTATGTGAATATTTACTTACAAAAGTAATTCAATTTAAAAGTCAACGCAAGTATTTTTTGAAATTTTTTTTCTTAAAACAAGAAAAGGCTCGCTATGAAAACACTTCATAACAATTCTTTTTTTGGATTAATTTTTAGGCACTTATTACACCACACCTTTTAACAACACTCCAACCACATATGCAGCGGTGGCAGCACTACCTCCAACAAGCAGCATTTCCAATCCGGCGCGATACCACTTTTGGTTGGTGATACGTACCTTCAATGCGCCCAGGAAAAACAGTGTGGCCCCGGTCATTACCGAAGCAATCAAAAAGGTGCTGTCCTGAAGGGATTGATAAAGTTGGGCTATGGTGAAGGCAATGAGCGGGATAAAGCCGAATAAAGCAAAACTGCTGAATGTAACCAGTGAATTTTTAAGGGGCGAGGAATTATCTTCGATGATTTCCAATTCTTCCTTCATCATGATATCGACCCACCCCTCCTTATTTTTGGCAATGATATCCACCATTTGTTGGGCATCTTCTTTAGAATAGCCTTTGCCGGTGTATAAATCAACAAGCTCTTGTTTTTCTCCTTCAGGGTAGATATCTACTTCCCAGCTCTCGCGGTTTTTTTCGGATGTGTTGTACTCCTGCTCAGCTTTTGTGCTCAGAAAATCGCCTACTGCCATTGAAATGCCATCGGCGAAAAGATTGGCAAAGCCCAGGATAAGTACTACACCGGCGCTAAGTTGTGCCCCGGCTACCCCGGCTACTACGGCAAACGTGGTAATGATTCCATCGAGACCGCCATATACGGCACTTCCAATATACTGGCCGGACTCTTGTTTGTGAGGCTCTGAATGCACGTGGCCTGCATGTGCTTCTTTGGCGGCTTCAACGTCTTTTTTTTTGTAGGCCTCTCTCGCTTTGTCCAGATTTCTTGATATCATTGTATTTGGTTTTGATTTGCTATAATTCTTGCCAGTTATCGCTGGAAATTATTTTATTTCTGTGATCTACGTGACAAGAGATACATCCCCGCACTAATCTTATTAACATCGCGTTCCAGCTTTGTCATTATTGAGAGCAAAGGCAGTGTGTCTGGTGTTTGCGAATGCAAATTGGAGTTTTGTGTGGCGCACAACCGTATTTTCAAAGCCTCCTTTTTTTTATCAATCATACTGAAACTCGCGATAAAAGTTGTGATTATCCCCAACACTAAAATAACCATTATGGGTCTCAATTTGGGCTTCATTAATTTGTTGGATGTATTTCTTTGCATAGTCTGTATTTTATCAATTAATTCTGTAAGTAAGTAAACACATACATCATTTGAATGTTTACCTGAAATCCAAAATTCTCTTTTTTATGGTCTACTTCCGGTGAGGAAGGAAGGATATTTTATCAGCTAAAGATAACACGGAAATAGACGAGCAATCGCTTGGTTTCGTTTAATAACGAGTATTTAAATCCATTAAGTTTCCATTTTTTCACTGTTAAGCGAAAAGTGCCAAGAATACTTGTTGCAGCCAGCATCGAATCAAAGTCATTTCTTATTTCCCCTTTTTTTTGTCCTTGATTGATGATGTGATTAAAAAACTTTTCATTTGATTCTATAATATCCATAAGGCTATTTTTTAAAGCGCTTTCATTTTGAAATATCTCCTCGGCAAAAATGACAGATACAATAGCAGGGTTCTCTTCAAACATTTTAGTGTAGGTAATAAGTACGTCTTCCAGGAGTTCAGGGGTTGTTTTGGTAGACTGTTTTTTTTCAGTGAGAATGCTTTGCGTTTGGCTTTTGAATAGATCAATGATAGCTGCCAGTATTTGTCCTTTACTTTTAAAATGACGGTATATGGCCGCTTCGGTAAATTTCATCCGGGCAGCCAGGTTTTTTATCGTTAGACCTTGAATGCCTTTTTCGTCTATTAAGCTAATGGCGCTCCATACGATTTCCTGTTGCCTGGTTGTTAATTCTGACATAATAGATTTTTGGTACAAATGTAAATAATTATTAATCAATGCTTACTGACTTAACTAATTAAAAGTATTCGCTATTCTTGATTAAGAATAAAAAAGTCCCCAACTTGTTTTACAATTGGGGACCTATACAAACATGGGGTTGGGGGTGCCTTTACTATTCTCCCACGCCATGGGGTGGACCGGCTTCTATCTTTTGATAAAGTTTGTGAAGATAAATGATGTATTTCACGTACTTGTCGGCCCATTCACGTCCTGCTTCTACGCTTTCATCCTTATTCTTTTTGGCTTCCAGCGCTTTTTGAAACCATTTTTGGGCTTCATCCTCCATTTTGCTTGAAAACATATCCATCACAGGGTCAAGATTACCTGTTTTCAGCGCTTTTTCTGCAACCTGAATGTCTTTTGCTGCAGCTTGTGCCGGTTTCAGGCCGGTGAAAGGCATGCCTTCCGCTGCACGGTGCAACCTAACCGTGTTACTCATAAAATATTCCGTTGCAAGCTCTTTTGAATCACCACCTTTTTGGTAAACACTCAAACTTTGCCGGAATTTATCCCTCAGCTCTTCTTCCTGCTCTTCGCCGATCCATATGGCAACTTTGCTAAAATTCCCGGTTCTCAGGGCTTCTTTTGCATCAACGGCAACGGGACCGTTTTTCCGGTCGCAATGGGCATACGTTTGCTGTGAGGTGAATGCGATAAACATCAACACCATTACCAGGCTACCGGCCATTTTCATAATAGTTGTTTTCTTCCTGCTCTTTTCTGCGAGCTTTGCTTCTGACTTTTTCATAGTTTCGATCTTTTAACGTTTATATTCGACTTGAATTTGAAACAAAATTAGCCTTGGGATATCATGTGTGCGACCTACCTGCTAAAGTGGGACTTATTTTTTGGCAATAAAATGTCCCGGATTATAAAATAACACCTTGGCAAATGCAGTCACTTATCCAAAATGTGCTTTTTTATATTGTGTCGGGGTATCACCTGTTATGTTTTTAAACACTCTGTTGAACGCTGACTTCGAATTGAAACCCGATTCAAAGGCAATGCCCAAAATAGAATAATTGGAATAGTCCGGATTGTTAATATTCGCTTTTACTTCTTCAACCCTGTAGTGATTGATATATTCGAAAAAATTCGTTTCCAGTTTGTCATTTATCACCTGCGATAAATGGTGTGATTTGATCCCCAACTCTTCAGCTAACCGGGGCAGATTGAGGTCAGGATTAAGGTAAGGCTTTTCCCGGTTCATGTAGCCGGAGAGTTTTTCTGCAATTTGTTTCGCTTCTGCTTCTGAGAGTGGCGAGCCTGAATATTTTTTCTTTTTCTGCTCAGTTATGAATTTTTCCGGGCTATGTGATCTGAATATTTCCTGTTGTTTTAATCCAAAATAACCTGCCAGGATGATGAATATGGCTAAAGAGAGGAAAAGCCCATCGGTACAAAAATGCATGGAAAAAAGATGAAATACATGATGAAGAGAGGTTACTCCAATCAAGATGGTCCATACGGTTCCGAAAATAAAGATCAATTTTTTAAGCCATTCGAGGTTAATGGACTCTGAATAAGAGAAGTTGTTGTATATCGTAATATCCAAATTTTTGAGCAGCCGCAAAGCGTAAGCAAAATATACCGGACCAGAAAGCGCAGTTATGGCTAAAAACATCAGAAACAGAAAGGGTGGATGGATATGGGTATCAATGTAATCCATTCTGATTCGGGTGGAATAATCCGGAATAAATGTGGCAACCAGCAGAAATATGTTGAATAACAGGAAAGGTAGAAAATGTAAAAAGTCTATGCGGCGGATTTTGTGTGAAATCCTGGTCAGAGAAGAAAGATACAAAAAAAGGAACGGGCCGTGGAGTGTGAGTAACGAAATAAAGCTACCCGTCCACAAGGGATATTGGTCATATAGCTTGTCAAAAAGCAAAGCATAAGCCCCTGTATAAAGACCCAGGTACAGGAGCCAGATAATTAAAACCCGGTCATGGACTCCTTTGGGTTTTTTCTGCAGGAGTAAAAAGGTGAAGAAGAGGGCATTGAATGCCGCAATTAAAAAAATTGTTGTCATCTGTTACTACAAATACTTTCCCTTTATAGTCCCGAGCAACCGGTGCAGTTCCTCATGTTTGCCTTCACCAATCACATCTGTTTCAAGTTTTTCAAAATCCTTTAGCAAATCGTTTTGTTTTGGCTCCGTCAAGCGGGCATCGGCCCATGGGGAATAAGATGGTGTTTTCATAGACTATTTTTTGAATATTGATTTTTAAATTTAAACAATTATTTGGTTGATATTCTTATTTCAAAATTTTTTTGCGATTACTGTACCAAATCACTCGCTGATAGGGCCTCCAGGCATACCGTATGGGATAAAGCAACAAGTGCCCCAGCCTTGAAAAAGGAATTAAAATAAGCAGAAGAAAAAAACCCGCAATATGGAGTTTCAACATCAAGGGAGCGGCATTTATAGCTTGTATTTGGGGATTCAAGGTAAAGATCGATTTCAAATAGGGCGATAATACGGAGGCAAACCAACTGGAGCCCCACCGGTATGAGAGGGCGATGAAAATACCAAGGACAATTTCAAGCAACAGAATGCCCTCAATAGTCCAGTCCATTTTCGTGGTCACTTTACGTAGCCGGGCATCGGTTAATCTGCGTATAATCAACACAAGGATCCCGAATAAGGTGAGTAATCCCGCAATAAAGGCGGCGCCTTCAATTATCATTATTCGCACCGGTTGATTATTGAAGGCAATAACCGTTTTTGGGAACAGAAAGCCCACCAAATGACCGAAAAACAGAAAAACAATCCCCCAGTGAAAAGCCTGCGATCCCCAGAAAAGCTTTTTATTCTCCAGGAATTGCGACGATAATGATGTATAACTGTATTTTGCATTCTTGTACCGGTAAAGGGTACCGGTCAAAAATACCGCCAGCGAAATGTAGGGCAGGACAATAAATAGAAATGTGTTCAAAAAGTTCATAGCTTAACCATTTTTCAGTTCCTGATTAATATCTTTTTCATATTCATGTTCAACCGCCTTTTTCGCTTCACTATTAAAATCTTCTATTAAGACCCTTTTTAAGGTAGAAAACAAAAAGTAGTAAATAAGGGGGTAGTCAGTAGGATTTTCAAGCAGTGTTTTTTGATGCTTTTTGTAGATCTTTTGCTTCATCTTTATCCGTTCGGGTGTGAAATCGTTAAGGATCTTGTTTATTGAGGGAATCATGATCATTACCACTAGTTCATCGCGCAAATTTTCTTTCTCCATGCGATTGATCAACCGTAACACATTAGGCAGATAATCCGATAGTTGCCCCTTGCAATCAATCCCGGCTTCGCGCATTTCATTGTTCAGGTTTACCAGGAACTTACCCCGTTTATAATCCTCGCCAAATAACAGGTAACCAATATCAAGCGTTGTCAGGGCCTGTACGTCAAATGTTCGGGTATACAGTTCCTCGAGTTGCCTGAGATCAGCATGGGATATGACCCGGCTAAAATGCGCAAACTCCTTAGCGGCTTCCGCAAAATCGGAAGTTAGCAGTTGCGCAAGTTCATGCACTTCCTTCCTATAATCCTTATCAGGATATTCGAGCGCCCCGGCAAATAAGGTATAGTGTTTTAAGTTGATAGCCATAGTTTCAGCGGTTTTGATTGATCTCATATTAATTGTTTCATACTTTGTTTCAAAGTCCTATTAAATTTTGAATCCCACCGACCCTTTATGGACACCGGTATCTTTCATCATCTCGACGGCTTCTTCGCGGTGAGCCGGTGGAATAACAAAGCGTTCCTCAAAAGGTGCGAGAGTTGTTAGCCTGTAAATGTTATCAGCCAACTCACGGGTTAATCCGGCTTTTTCCAGGGTTTTATCGGCTTTGGTTTCCGTGATGTCGCCCACTGTCTTCCAGCGCCGGTATATCCGCACGGCCATTAACTTTTCGATGATTTGGGTAATTTTGCGTTCATCACCGGCGCCAAACAAACTGGCCAGGTATTTTACCGGAAAGCGCACTTGCCTGATACTGCTCCAAAGATCGTCGGTACTGGTATCGTAGATCCATTCCACATTCCACTGTTTTCCTTTTTCGTGGATTTTTTCCTGCTGTTGGTTGTCCTGATTGCTTAATGAAGCCATCACCGGTAAGAGCGGCGGGACATAAAACAGCATGGGCAAGGTTCGATATTCGGCATGCAGCGGCAATGCCATATTCCATTCCTTAACCCATTTATAAACAGGTGATTTTTGGGCTGCTTCAATGGTTGAATCGGCAATGCCATTTTTCCGGGCTTGTTTAATCACTTCTTCATCAAACGGATCGAGCAACATTTCTTTTTGCCGGTCGATCAGATTGGCTTCGGAACTGCCTGCTACCTCTTCAATCTTATCGGCATCATACAAAATAACACCTAAATAGCGTATTCTTCCCACACATGAATGCATACAGGCAGGGGCATGGCCGGCTTCAAGGCGTGGATAGCACAAGATGCATTTTTCCGATTTGCCGGTATTCCAATTAAAATATGCTTTCTTATAGGGACAAGCAGTCACGCACATACGCCAAGCGCGGCATTTTTCCTGGTTGATCAATACAATGCCATCCTCACCCCTTTTATAAATGGCCCCGGAAGGACAAGCTGCAACGCAAGCAGGGTTCAGGCAATGATTACAAATTCTCGGCAGGTAAAAAAAAGCCATTTGTTCCAGTTGAAACATCGCCTCTTTTTCGGCCTGTGATAAACTCTCAAGGTTGATATCCTGCTGTGCGAAATCGTGAGAACCACTGAGATCATCATCCCAGTTAGGCCCCATTTTAATGTCCATATTTTTTCCCGTGATTTGCGAAACCGGGCGGGCAGTTGGTTGATCATCTCCTTCCGGCGAATTGGTCAGGTTGGCATATCTATAGGTAAAGGGTTCATAATAATCATCAATCTTCGGAAGGTACGGGTTATGAAAAATGTTCCCCAAACCTTTTGATTTACCGGTTCCTTTTAAACTAACGGACTTTTTGTTCTTCTCCCAGCCACCCTTGTAAATCTCCTGATTTTCCCATTTATTGGGGTAACCGGTTCCGGGCTTGGTTTCCACATTGTTCCACCACATGTACTCGGCGCCCTTACGGTCGGTCCAGATATTTTTGCAGGCAATGGAACAGGTGTGGCACCCTATGCATTTGTCCAGGTGAAAAACCATTGAAATTTGCGAGCGTATATTCATAGCATCTATCTTAAAATTCAACCTTGGTCATTTTCTTTACAATCACATGCGTATCACGATTAGGTGCGGTAGGGCCCCAGTAGTTAAAGTGATATGAAAACTGCCCGTAACCACCTGCAAGCAAATTAGGCTTGAGGTGCACCCGGGTAAAGCTATTATTGCCACCGGCTCGTTTACCGTTACGCACTTGTGATTTAGGAACACTAATAGTCCTTTCCGAGGCGTGATAAACAATGCAAACTCCTTTTGGAATGCGGTTACTCACTACGGCACGCGTGCTAAACACACCGTGATCGTTGTGTACCTCCACCCAATCATTATCTTTGATACCGAGCTCTTCGGCATCGGCTTCGCTGAGCCAGCAAGGTTCAATACCGCGGGATAAAGTGAGCATACGAATGTTATCCATATACGTGGAATGGATATGCCATTTGCCATGTGGTGTTAAACAGTTCAACACCTTGGCCTCCCCGTTTTTAAGGGTTTCACGCAAATCGCCGTACAGCTCCCATTTTGGAGAAGGCTTATAGGTAGGCAGGTTTTCACCATAAGCGATGTACATGGGATGGTCGAGGTATAAATGCTGGCGGCCGGTTAATGTACGCCACGGCACAAGACGTTCCACATTATAAGTAAAAGCCGCATAGGCTCGTCCTGCATTCATCAGGCCCGACCATATGGGTGAACTATTGTATCGGTGAGGCTGTGCTTTTAAATTGGAAAAGCTCACCCTGGTATGCTCATTCCCTTCGGAAATGTCGGTTAGCTTGAGGCCGGTTTTCTTTTCGGCATTTTTATATGCCCTCGAAGTTAACTTACCATTGGTCAGTGTTGATAATTGCATGATGACATTGGCGGCCGATTCCGCTTCCTTTAGTGAGGGATACATTTTGTTATCCAGTTTCTCGCGGGCAAAATGTGCTGATTGGCTTATTTCATCATATACATCTTCACAGGCATAAGCATTACCATGCGCTCCAAGGCCTTTACTTCTTACTTTATCGCCAAGGCTTATAAACTTTTCATATAGCCGGGTATAATCCCGTTCCACGATCTTGAGCTTATGCATGGTTTTTCCGGGTATGGCTTCACATTCGCCGTGAGCCCAGTCTTTCACTTCCGGTTGAGTAATTTCATCCGGCGTATCATGCGCCAGTGGCGCTGTGACAACATCTTTAACAGGGCTGGAAAAATGTTGTTTTGCCAGTTCACTTGTCTTACGGGCAATCTGTTTAAAAATATCCCAATCGGTCTTTGATTCCCATACAGGGGCCACAGCAGCGGTTAAGGGATGAATGAAGGAGTGTAAATCAGTGCTGTTCAGGTCATCCTTTTCATACCATGATGCCGCCGGTAGTACAATATCGGAATACAGGGCCGAGGAATCCATACGGAAATTCAAATCCACCACCAGGTCCATCTTACCCTCCGGCGCCACTTCATGCCATTTAACTTCTTCGGTTTTTTGTTCTTCCCTTTCGGTAGCTATAACATTTGAATGTGTTCCCAGGTAATGCTTAAGCAGATATTCATGGCCTTTCATGCTACCCGAAATGGCATTACCCCTCCAGATGTACCAAACACGGGGAAAATTCTCTTCCGCTTCAGGATCGGCGGCAGAATAACCCAATTCACCCGATTTAAGTTTTTGTAAAATGTAATCCTTGATCTCATCATCGGTAGAGGCTCCGTTTTCCAAGGCTTCCTTACATAAATCCAAAGGATTTTTATTGAATTGCGGATAGTATGGCATCCATCCCATTCTTATGGATTTAAGGATAAGATCGGCATTATGCATGTTGGTATATTCATTTTCCGGGGCAATGTTGTATTCCGATGAAAAACCGTCATAGCGATACTGGGAAGTATTGATGTAATGCCAAATGGGAGCTTGCTGCAAACGCGCTGCATCCACCCAGTCCTTGGCAAAGGCGATGGTTCCCCATGAATCGATTGGAGCCAGTTTTTCCTGACCCACGTAATGATTCAGCCCACCACCGTTCACACCAACACATCCACATAACATCAGGGTCATTATTCCTGCCCGGTACATCAGGTTATTCTGATACCAATGATTTACTCCTGCTCCTATGATGATGGAGCATTTTCCGTTGGTAGCCTCGGCCGTTTTAGCCCATTCACGCGCAAATTGAATTACGGTATTGGCATCGGTGCCTGAGAAGATCTCCTGCCAGGCCGGTGTAAAAGCCATGTCTTTGTTATGATAATCGTCCGAATCAGGATAATGACCATCCAAGCCCCGGCTAACGCCGTACTGAGCCATCGTAAGGTCATAAACAGTGGTAACCGGTACCTTTTCACCATCAACGGTTTTGATCCACTGAACGGGGACTCCTCTTTCATAGCGATTATCCAGGCCAAAGTCCCTGAATTCAACCTGAAGAATTTCATCGGCATGATCAATTAAGCTAAGTAAGGGGTCAATAGGCTCATTCCCGGTGTTATCCTTCAATTTCAAATTCCAGTTGCCTTCTTCGCTATCCCAGCGGTGCCCGATATTTCCATTGGGAACAACCAGCTTGCCGGTGGACTCATTGATGTTAAGGAATTTCCAATCGCCGTTCTCTATATCTTTGTATTGCTCAATGCGGTTTGCCCGTAGCAATTTTCCAGGTTTATACCGGCTATCGTCTTCCGATAGTTCAACAAGATAAGGGCTGTCGGTATATTGCTTTGCATAATTAAGGAAATAGGGCACCTGCTTTTTATGATGAAATTCCTGCAAGATGACATGTGTTACGCCCATCCAGAAGGCGCCATCGCTGCCGGCATGAATGGGAACCCATTGGTCAGAATATTTGGCCACCTGGCTGAAGTCGGGGGAAAATACCACGGTTTTAGTTCCGTTGTATCGGGCCTCGGCAAAAAAGTGCGTATCGGGTGTACGGGTCATGTTCAGGTTTGCACCCATTACAGCAATGAATTTGGAGTTGTACCAATCGGCACTTTCGGCCACATCGGTTTGTTCGCCCCAGATTTCGGGTGAGGCGTTTGGCAAGTCGCAGTACCAATCGTAAAAACTAAGGTTCACCCCTCCGAAAAGTTGCAGAAAACGGCTTCCACCGGCATAGCTGAGCATCGACATGGCCGGAATGGGAGAAAACCCGATAACCCGGTCGGGGCCATGCTTCTGGGCCGTATAGATGTTGGAGGCAGCAATGATCTCGAGCAGTTCCTCCCAGCTTGCCCGTCGGAAACCGCCTTTACCGCGTGCTTTTTGATATTCGCTTCGTTTGGGTGCATCTTCCTGAAGTTTTTTCCAGGCTTCCACCGGGTCATTGGACTTTTCTCTTATTTCACGATAGGCATCCAATAATTTCCCACGGATGAGTGGATACTTGATTCGTAAGGGGCTGTAAAGGTACCACGAGAATGATATCCCGCGCTGGCAACCGCGCGGTTCATACGGCGGTAGCTTATCATCCAGCAATGGGTAGTCCAGTTGCTGGGTTTCCCACACCACAATACCGTCTTTTACATGTATTTGCCAGGAACATCCACCGGTACAATTGACCCCATGAGTGCTCCTGTATACACGGTCATGCTGAAAACGATTGCGGTAAAATTGTTCCCATTTGCGGGTATTCGGAGATATAAGGTCTTGTATCCAACTCATATGTGCTTATTTTCAGTTATTTATTCAGTTCTAAGCTGACGTTCGTATATTTCATCATTCACACTATGCTTCTTCCTTCTCAGCCAGATCAATGAAATAACGAGGATGAAAATACCGGCTCCCAACAGGCCGACGATAATAAATTGGCTTTCGAATTTCACTCCGGCAGTTTGTTTTCCGGGTTTTTTCTGTGCCGCCTTTTTCAGAAAAGCCGTGAGATTATGGATTTCCGCTTTTGTGAGCGGTTTGTTGCGGTAAGCTTCCTTCATCACCGGAAATGCAGGATTCTTAAGCAAAGCTCTAATGCCCCTATCGCCCAAGCGTTTATAGGTTGTTGAAAGATCTTTGGCGAGCATTCCGCCATGTAAAGACGACATATTTTTAATATCATGACAGGATATGCAGGAAGGGCCATAGTTCATAAAAAGTAATTCTCCTGTAAACAGCTGTTTACCGGTTGAAAAGTTATTGGCATTATATGCTGTTGCCGTTGATTTCTGTTTAGTGTTTTGTTGATTAGTCTTTTCGGAGCTTTTTTGGGCTATAAAATCCAGCAGGTTTTTTATTTCTTCATCGGTCATATCATTAGCGGGCATCATCACTTTGTTGTATTTATTGTATAATCTTACGGCAAGAGTATCGCCATTGTCGATCATCTTTTTGGGTGAGCGTATGAAATTGATCAACCACTTACGATTCCGCTTTTCAGTGATGTTGGCAAGGTCGGGTCCGATTAATTTTCCTTCGTTAATAGTATGGCAACCTGCACAGCCCTTGTTGCGAAAAACTTGTTTACCTGATGTTTGTGTTAATCCGTCACTGATGGGCAGACAGATCAGGATTAAAACTGATATTTTCAAGATGATGATTTTCATGGGCTTGTTTTTTCGTTTCTGCCTTTGCTATAGCACATAGTGTTAGATATCTTATTGGGTTAATTATGCATTAACAATACTTAAATAGCTCATATCTAATTATTTATAGCAAAGTTAATTTGGAAAGGCAGTAAATGCAAGTAATTATGTACGATTTTATATAATAAAGCGAATAAAATTATCATCCAATTGTTTTTTAGACATTTATGGATAAAATATTTTGTTAATGAAATGTTAACGAATAAAACGATAGAAATGAAACAACACAGCTAAGTAAACTTTTTTAATCGCAGGAACTGCGACCGCGTGAAGTTTTCCCGCTTCAACTGCTTATCAGCTTCTTTTCGATAAGCTTTAATTGATTCGAAACCTGCTGATTTCAAGAATTCTTTTATCTCTGCTTCCATCCTGGAAATGATCTCAGGTCCATGTTTGTAGACCACACTCACAAGCTGTACCGCCGAAGCTCCTGCTGCCAGCATTTTCATTATGGTTGTGCTGTCATGTATTCCGGTGGAGGCACAAAGGTGAATCTTGATTTTTTCATCAAGAATACCGATCCATCTCAGGGTATTGAAATATTCATCCGGGGAGCTGTACAGATTGTTTTTTTCAAATTCAAAGGTTTGGGGATTAAAATTGGGCCCTAAAAAGCGATTGAACAGGGTTACACCGGATACACCCATCTTTTTAAGTTCAGAGCAAAAATAACCCGGTGAACTATGATAAGGACTAATTTTAACCGTCAGCGGGATATTTATCTTTCGTAAAACATTACGAATGATCTCAAAATGCCGTTGTTCAATATCCTTACCGGATTGCTTTATTTCCGGGACTTCATATATATTCAACTCCAGGGCATCGGCGCCGGCTCTATTGATCTCACCGGCAAAATAGCCCCATTCATGGCTGGTCGTGCAATTAATGCTAGCCATGACCGGTATCTCAAGTTTTGATTTTACACTCCTGATCAAGTCCGTATATTCTGCAAGATGTTGTTGCTTAACCTTTACATCCAGGTAATCGAGTTCCTCATCCGAACGCTTGCCTTTTCCGGCCTCGCGCGTAAAATCGGTGTAAATGTCTTCTTCAAATAATGATTTCAACACGATAGCGCCGGCACCGTGTTTTTCAAGTTCGAGAATAGAACTTTCTTTTCCGGTTAATCCGCTACTACCGATAATGATCGGATTTTTAAGTTTTATACCAAGGTAATTTGTTTCCAACATAAGCATTAATTTTAATTATTTCCAATGCAACCCTTTTCTTACAAGTTGATATCCCGACCTGAAAAAATAAGCTATCGGGATAGTCAACATGTGCATTAGTTTGGTGTATGGAAAAATAATAAAAATGAACAACCCAACTACAATGTGCAGCTTATAAATAAGATTATGCCCGGCTATCACTGCACCTGCATCGGGTTGAAAAGTGATGACCTTTTGCGCCCATACACCCAGCGAAGCATAATGCTCAACCGATGCAGTAGCTGTAGTTGATATTGATGCCAATCCCAATCCTACTTCGATTAACAACAAAAAAAGCAGGAAATAGTCTTGAAAAGTGCTGTTGATTCGTATCCGGTCATCCTTTAAACGGCGGGTGATCAGGATGATCATACCCACAAAGGTCATGGTGCCGAAAACACTTCCAAGTGTGATGGCAATTATGCGTTTGGTTTCGGTGGAGATTACCATATGGTATACCGTTTCGGGTGTGAACAGTCCCGTAAAATGCCCGAAAAATACCATGATGATGCCCACATGAAATAAATTGCTCCCAATGCGGATTTTACGGTCGGCTAAAAATTGAGTGGATTGAGCCTGTACGGTTTTATTGGTTTTCACCAAGCGGGTGATCAACCCAAACCAAAACACCGCCATGGCAATATGCGGGAAATAAGTAAACAGCAGATTGTTAATATAATGTTCCATAGTTCATTATTTTTAATAACAACCGGTACAATCGTTATTTCCACCGAATGTCACCGGCTTTTCTTCATACTCCTCGTCCAAATCCATTGGTTTTTGACTATTGATGATCTTTTCAACGGTTGATTGCTCAGGCTTTCGCTCCGATAGCTCCAGGATAGCCGCAAGGATATGTTGATACTGGTTTTCCTTTTCATGCAGTTTTTCAAAAATCCGGGCAATTACATTAACCGGCTCCGAAAGAAGTTTGGCCGCTTTCTCCGGTTCCTGTGTTGACAAAAATTCAAGAAATACAGGCAGATGATCCGGCAACTCATTGGTAGCTAATTCCATTCCATTTTCGCGGTAAAAGTTGATCAGGTCAACCATAGCCTGACCCCGGTCTTTGGAATCGCCTTTAACATGTTCAAAAAGATGCAATGAAGCCGCCCTTGAATAATCGAACAACTGCACATAGTGTGCTTGCCAGTCGGTGATATCCTCATTGGCAAAATGATCCGTAAATTGCTTTATTCCTTCTATCGCATCAGGGGGGAGCAGGTTTTCATTTTTGAGTTCACTGTCCACTTCTCCCAAAAAATCCTGTATTTCTTCAGAAGGATAGGAAAGCAAGAGCGACAGTATTTTGTAAGTTTTCATCCGTTTATTTTTTATTTTTTAATGGTCGGATGCCTGCCTGTTGGCAGACAGGGAACTACGTATGACTAAATAATCATTGTCGTTTGTGTCTTAATAATTATTTAGTCATGCTTCGTTTCATCATAATCCTCCAAATAAATTTTTGAATTTTCCGGTACCACAGCCTTCATCGTCCGTAAACCCACAAGCCGATTTATCGCCAAAGGCATCCTCTGCGTATTCCTTGTGAGAAGTTGGAATGACAAAGCGGTCTTTATAATCGGCGATCGCCATGTAGCGATACATTTCCTCCACCTGGCCAGCGGTGAGGTCGATATCCTTAAGTGCTTCTTCATTGACTTCATTTTCCACGGTTTTGGTACGCATGTATGCCCGCATGGCCAGCATTTTTTTCAATGCATTTTTAACGGGTTCTTCATCACCGGCCGTAAACATATTGGCCAGGTATTTTACCGGAATGCGCATGGAATCCACATCGGGTATTATGCCGTTATGCCCAATCTTGCCACTATCGGCAGCCGATTGAATGGGGGATAGCGGAGGCACATACCAAACCATCGGCAGGGTGCGGTATTCAGGATGCAGGGGGAAAGCCACCCTCCAGTCCATGGCCATTTTGTAAACCGGTGAATTTTTAGCCGCATCCAGAAAATTATCGGGTATGCCCTGTTCACGGGCCTCCCTTATAACATCGGGATCATGGGGATCGAGAAAAACATCGAGATGAGCCTGGTAAAGCTCCTGTTCATTTTCTTTGGATGCGGCGGCCTTTATCTTTTCGGCATCATACAACATTACCCCGATGTACCTTAACCTGCCCACGCATGATTCGGAACAAAGCGTTGGTTCGCCGGCCTCAATTTTGGGATAACACAAGGTGCATTTCTCCGATTTCTTGGTTTGCCAGTTAAAATAGATCTTTTTATACGGACAGGCGCTTACACATTGCCGCCATCCCCGGCAACGATCCTGATCGATCAGTACAATGCCGTCTTCTTCCCTTTTGTAAATAGCCCCCGAAGGGCAGGCCGCCAGGCAAGTAGGATTGATGCAATGCTCGCATAGGCGCGGCAAATACATCATAAAGGAATTTTCAAACTCCCCGTAGATCTCTTTTTGTATTTCGTCGAAATTCTTTTCCCGGCTCCGCGATTCATAAGTTCCACCCAGGTTGTCTTCCCAGTTAGGACCATATTCGATCTTTTCCATCTTCTTACCCGTGATCATGGAATAAGGCCTTGCCGATGGCGGGGTTTTGAACTTCGAGCTTTTATGCAGAATGGAATAATTGAAGGTAAAAGGCTCGTAATAATCATCTATTCGGGGCATGTAAGGATTATTAAAGATATTTTTCACAATGCCTTTTTTATTGCCCATTTTGGGGTGCAGGTCATTTTTCCTGATCTCCCAGCCTCCTTTCCAGTGTTCCTGGTTCTCCCAGTCGACCGGATAGCCGAGACCCGGCTTAGTCTCCACATTGTTGAACCAGGCATATTCCATCCCTTTGCGTGAAGTCCACACGTTTTTGCAGGTTACCGAACAAGTGTGGCAACCAATGCATTTATCGAGATTCAACACCATTCCTATTTGTGCACGTATCTGCATGATGCTTATATTTTTATGATTCCACGGACTCCCCGTCTTTCCATTCCACTTTGTTCATTTTTCGAACCACGGCGAACTCATCCCGGTTCGCACCAATGGTTCCGTAATAATTAAAGCCGTAACTCAGATGAGCATAACCCCCTATCATATGGGTAGGTTTCAGGCTCATGCGTTCAATGGAGTTATGCACACCGCCCCGGTTGCCTGTCACCTGGTTCACCGGCATATTCACCGTTCGTTCCTGGTTATGATACATGATCAAAGCACCTTCGGGTATTCGTTGCGATACGATAAGCCGTGCGGCAGAAGCCCCGTTACTGTTGAAAACCTCCACCCAGTCATTGTCCTTGAGATCGATTTTGACTGCATCTTTTTCGCTCATCCAAACCACCGGGCCGCCCCGGCCAAGGGTGAGCATTAGCAAGTTATCACTCCATGATGAATGGATGGTCCATTTGTTATGAGGGGTCATCACATTGATCACCAGGTATTTTTCACCTCCATCGGCTTTATCCATAATATGCTGTACCGATTTGGTGTTAATGGGCGGTTTATAACACACCAGGTTTTCACCAAATGCCTGCATCCAGGGATGATCCTGGTAAAGGGTTTGCCGGCCGGTGAGGGTGCGCCAGGGGATCAGCTCGTGTACATTGGTATAGCCGGCATTATAGGATACTTCCTCCGAATCAATGCCGCTCCAAATAGGGGAAGTAATGATCTTCCGCGGTTGGGAGACCAGGTCTTTGTATCTGATCTTTTCCTCGGTACGACCTTCCACAAGGTGGGTGTGTTTTCGGCCTGTGTTTTTCTCCAGTGCCCGCCAAGCTTTGTGTGCTACATTGCCATTGGTTTCCGGGGCTAATGAAAGGATGACTTCGGCCGCATTAATATCGGTTTCTATCCTTGGCCTTCCGTTGCTTTCACCGGAGTTTTTAGATGAAAGATTCAATTTCGTAAGAAACTCTACTTCCTCTTTGGTATTCCAACTTATGCCCTTGGCGCCATTTCCGGCTTTATCCATCATAGGTCCCAAAGAAGTAAAGCGATTGTATGTTTCAGGATAATTACGCTCCAGGCCGATGATCTTAGCCATATTCTTGCCCGGTTTCAATTCCAGGTCTTTCTCCTTCCAATCTTCGGCCAGCGCTGTTTCGGAGGTTTCCATGGGAGAATCATGCTGTAAGGGTAAGAGCACGATATCCTTTTCTGTTCCAAGATGACCGGGGACCAGTTCGGAAAACTTTTTAGCCAGTCCTTTAAAAATCTCCCAGTCGGTTCGGGAGCCCCATACCGGATCCACAGCTTTGGCAAAAGGATGAATGAAGGGGTGCATGTCGGATGTGCTCAAATCATTTTTTTCATACCATGATGCAGCCGGCAGCACAATATCAGAATGAAGGGCCGTGGTTGACATGCGGAAATCAAGGGTTACCAGTAAATCGAGCTTGCCTTCCGGGGCCTTATCATGCCATTTAACCTCGGCAGGCAATGGTTGGCCGGTCTCTTTCAGATCAGGTCCTAAAACACTATTCTGTGCTCCCATAAGGTGCCGCATGAAATATTCCATCCCTTTGGAACTTGATCCCAGCAAATTGGAGCGCCATACAAACAGGTTACGCGGAAAATTTTTTGGATTATCGGGGTCTTCGCTTGCGATAGCGATTTCTCCACTTTTCAGCTTTTCCGTGATAAATTCGGCCGGTTCCTTGCCTTCTTTTTCAGCTTCGTTGGCAAGGTGCAGAGGATTTTCGCTCAGTTGCGGCGAAGAGGGCAGCCAACCCATGCGTTCGGCCTTCACATTGCAATCGATCATCGATTGGCTGCCCCACTTCTTTTTGTCGGCAAGCGGTGATATCAATTCCGACAAACCGACTTTTTCATATCGCCATTGATCGGTATGCATGTAAAAATAGGAGGTGGTATTCATTTGCCGGGGAGGCCGGTTCCAATCCAAGGCGAACGCCAGGGGTAGCCATCCTGTTTGTGGTCTCACCTTTTCCTGTCCCACATAGTGGGCCCATCCGCCACCTGATTTGCCCACACACCCACATAATACCAGCATGTTGATGGCGCTGCGATAGATCATATCGGTATGAAACCAGTGGTTTACCCCCGCCCCTATAATGATCATCGACTTGCCGTTGGTCTTTGCTGCATTATCGGCAAATTGCCGGGCTGTAGAGATGATATGCGCTGCCGGTACTCCTGTAATCCTTTCTTGCCAGGCCGGAGTATAGGGAAGATCATCTTCATAAGCTTTAGCGGCATTTTCATCCTCCAATCCGCGATGGATCCCATAATTAGCCACCAAAAGATCGAATACCGTACAATAATAAAAATCGTTTGCCTGGCCCCTGGTTTTTCTTACCGGAATTTTCCGGGTGATAATATCTTCGTGATCAGTTGCATTGAAATGAGTATGCTTGTACGTGCCTCCGCCAAAATACGGAAAGCTTACTTCAGCAAGTTCATCATAATCATCAATTACCGATAGTTGTGGAGCTATTTCCTTACCGGAGCGTACATCTTTCAATTCAAGATTCCATTTACTGCTTTTGTCCCATCTTGAACCGATGGTTCCATTAGGTATGGCGAATCCAGCAGAGTTTTCATCAAAAAGTACAGGTTTCCATTCCGGGCTTTTCTCAACATTTAAATCATTCTTGAAATCATTTGCCCGGACCACATTGCCAGGTACAAACCGGTCATTCATCTTTTCTATCTTTACCAGAAAAGGTAAATCAGTGTATTGCCGGGCATATTCTTCAAAATAGGGTGTTTTTTTATCCAGGTAGAATTCTTTTAGGATCACGTGTCCCATAGCCATCCCCAACGCAGCATCGGTGCCTTGTTTTGGCTTCATCCACAGGTCGGCGAATTTGGCGGCATCGTTGTAATCGGGAGAAATATTGATCGTTTTGGTTCCTTTGTAGCGCACCTGGGTATAAAAGGGTGCATCAGGAGTTCTGGTAAGCGGAACGTTTGAACCCCATAGCATTAGAAAAGAGGAGTTATACCAATCGGCACTTTCGGGAACATCGGTTTGCTCACCCCAAGTTTGTGGCGAGGCCGGGGGTAAATCACAATAAAAATCATAAAAACTCAGCACAGTTCCACCAAGGAGGCTTAAATAACGGGTACCAGAAGCATATGAAACCATCGACATAGCCGGTATGGGAGTGAAACCGGCAAGACGGTCGGGACCATATTTTTTAATGGTGTAAATATTGGCTGCTGTAATGATCTCATTCACTTCGTCCCAGTCAATCCTGATGAAACCACCCAAGCCGCGATCGGCCTTGTAGGCTTTGGAAATCTCAGGGTCATTCATAATGCTTTCCCAAGCCTTCACCGGATCTTCCAACGATGTTTTGGCATTGCGATAGGCTTTAACAAGCGAGCCCCTGATCATGGGATGCTTTACCCGGTTGGCACTGTATAAATACCATGAATAGCTTGCACCACGTGGGCATCCTCTTGGTTCATGGTTGGGCAGTTCCGGCCTGGTTTCGGGATAATCGGTTTGCTGCATTTCCCAGGTTACCAGGCCGTTTTTCACGTAGATCTTCCAAGAACATGAGCCGGTACAATTTACCCCGTGTGTTGACCTCACCACCTTATCATGCTGCCATCGGTCCCGGTAAAACTTTTCCCAGTCGCGCTTTTCTTCGGTAGTGGCAACATGACCATCACGGGTTTTGGTGACATTTTTACTGAAATAGAATAATCGGTTTAAAAGGCTCATATCCTGTAATTTATTATGATTTAGATAGCGATTTTATAATAATTTCCTAAGATACATAAAAGCAAGTCATAATGCAATTATGTCCTTTATTACCTCAGTTAATCATTTACCGCTTTCTCTTTTGCAACAATGCATACACAATAGCCAAATCGATCACGGCCAGTATAGCAAAAACAATAAATCCTTTTGCGTATCCTACTTTTCCATATAGATCGGCAATGGCGCCCATGATTGGCGGAATGGCGAAACCGCCAAATGCACCAAGGCCACCAACCCATCCGGCAGCTCCACCTACTGACTTGGGTACAAAAATGGGCACCAGCTTAAACACTGCTGCATTATTTACGCCCATACCTATAGCAAGTAGAACTGCAGCAGTTATTCCCAGAATAATAGTATGGGTAAAAAATAAAATAATGGCAGCAATTAATACCAAGGAGATTGAAAGCATGGCCACTTTTTCACCGCCAAGTTTATCGGCGAATGAACCTCCGGGAACACGTATGGCCGAAGCCAGCAAAGAAAATATTGCGGTAAATGCACCTGCTTTAACCGGCGAAAATGCCTGAAACTCGCTCCAATAGGTGGGAAACCATGCTGTTAAGGCAATAAAGCCACCGAATGTCGTAAAATAAAGCACCACCAGCGCCCAGGTGTTTTTTACCTTTGCCGAATTCATCAGGCTGTCTTTTACACCCCCTGACGGGAAAATCTCCTGACCCTTTTCCTTTGATTTTTCTTTTGCTTCGTTGGTGGAATAACCGGCCTTGCGATATTGAAAATAATAGGCATTATAACCGATAATCCCGAAAATAACCGTTCCTATTAACAGGAATAAAAACCAGGCAAAATAGGCCGAAATAAAACCGTAATGTTCCAGGTAAACCGGCAGGATCAAAGAAAATAAGCCCGGGGCCAGATTTCCCAGTCCTGCATAGGTTCCCAGGGCCATGCCTTGCTTTTTTTGCGGAAACCAATAGGAAGTTTGCCCGATACCCACAGAAAAAGTTGCGATGCCACAACCGCTTAAAAAGCCGAAAAACAATATCAGGCCGTATGTTCCGTCCATACCATCCGGATAAGAAGTGTTTAGCAATAAGGTAACACCGCCAAGTCCTATCACTGATAGCAACATCAGAATAAAGAATGGTTTTTTCCCGCCGGTGGTATCCACCCAGGCTCCGAACGGTATTCGCAACAAAGAGCCCGATAAGGATGGTATTGCTACTAACAAGCCCAGTAATGCCGGTGAAAGGTTTAATGCTTCCTTGAAATGTACTGCTGTTGGACCGTATAAGGATACGGCCGCAAATCCGAAGAAGAAACCGAGGGTGGTTCCTGTTAATCCCTGCCTTGGTGTGCCTTTAAGTTTCATCTGCCTTTATTTGGTTCCTATAATATATAATTATGTACAGCTTTACATATTTAAGAACAAATATAGGTAATTAAGGTTTAATAATCCTATTAATAGCACAGGGATTTGAAATAATTTTTATTGTTTCTTAATAGTGGGGGGATATATTGGGGTTATATAAATGCCGGTATTATAGCCTAAGTCTTACAATGTTAAATTGCAAATACAGCATGGTGCAGGAGCATGGTCGTTACAGGGCAATTACTTTATAGTTTCCCGGAAATTAAAAACCAACCCCACCGGATCGAGTTATGAACGCTTGTGGCTTATGAGAAAGGCATCATCTCCAATGGGGTTGGTAATATTTATATCTATTTATATAACTTGCATGTATACTAATAAATTGCCGTAATCAGCCGAATATTTTACCCATTAATCCTTTTTTGGGTTCGGCGGTATATCCGGCTTGCTGAACTTTATTAATGATATCTTTCTCGCTTAACTTGTCGTCTGCTTCAACGACCAAGGTGCGATCTTTTGAATCAAGATCGGTTTCGATGTTGTTGATACCCTGCAGTTGTTCAAGGCTGGCATTAACCATTTTTACACAGCCTTCGCATTTCATATTGGTTTTAAATTTTAGTGTTTGCATAGCTATTCTCCGTTTTATATATCAATACAATTAAGATGTATAATGTTCATATACAAGTTCTAAGTTTCAAGTCCCGAAAATTGGAAAATTAAATCTTAATTTTCTTCAATCTTAAGCTGTTGGTTACCACCGACACTGAGCTCATGGCCATGGCAGCTCCGGCTATCATGGGATTTAAGAGAAATCCAAATGCCGGGAAAAGGGCTCCTGCTGCAACCGGTATGGCAATCACATTATAAAAGAAAGCCCAAAACAGGTTTTGCCTGATCTTTTTATGTGTTGCCGATGAAAGCTTAATAGCCGACAGGGCGTGATTCAAATCTGATTTCATCAAGGTGATCCCGGCGCTTTCCATGGCAATGTCGGAACCACTGGCCATAGCTAAACCAAGATCGGCCTGGGCCAGAGCGCCTGAATCATTAATACCATCGCCGGCCATAGCTACTTTCATTCCTTTACGTTGCAGTTCTTTAATGAAATCGATCTTTTCATCCGGAAGAACGCCTGCTTTAAAGTGCTTAACGCCAACCTGGCTGGCTACCTTAGCTGCCGTTTTTTCATTATCGCCGGTTAGCATATACACTTCGATGCCCATCTTCTGGAACTCCTTTATTGCTTCCAAGGAGTTTTCTTTAATCTGGTCGGCAATGCCAATAATTGCCAGTACTGAATTTTTATCGGCAAAAAATACCACGGTATTTCCCTGATCGGCCAAGCGGTTTGCTTTATCCTCCAGGTTTTGATCGATATGGATCTGTTGCTCAGTGATCATTTCCCGGTTACCAACAAAAAAATCATTTCCCTCAAGTTTAGCCTTAACACCTCTTCCGGTAATGCTTTCGAAATTGCTTACCTGGATACCGTTATTTTTCACATCCTCCAGGCTATTGACCACAGCATTGGCTAAGGGATGTTCTGATTGTTGCTCAATTAATTTCAGTATCTGTTTTAAAAACGATGATTCATCCTTCCAGGCCATTTCTGTAACCTCGGGTCTGCCTTTAGTGATGGTGCCGGTTTTGTCAAAAACAATAGCATCAATATCTTTAGCCATTTCGAGGCTATCGGCATTACGTATCAACACGCCTTTTTGAGCGCCCTTACCTATTCCAACCATTAAGGCTGTGGGTGTTGCCAATCCAAGGGCACAGGGACAGGCAATGATCAATACACTAATCATGGTGAGGAAAGCATATGTTGTTGCCGGCTCGGGACCGGCGAAATACCAGACACCAAAGGTTATTAGTGCCAGGGTAATCACCACGGGAACAAAAATGCCGGCAATCTTGTCGACCAGTTTCTGCACCGGTGGCTTACTAGCCTGGGCTTGCTGGACCATTTCAATAATGCGCGAAAGCACTGTTTGGCTTCCTACCTTTTCGGCCCTTATGCGAATGGCACCTTGTTGGTTAATGGTACCTGTAAACACCTTATCATCCTGCTTTTTGCGTCCCGGTAAAGGTTCTCCGGTGATCATACTTTCGTCTACATGGGTTTCACCTTGTATCACCGTTCCGTCAACCGGCATTTTTTCGCCGGGCTTGATCACAACTATATCGCCCAGCTCAACAGCATCAACCGGGATCTTCATTTCTTCATTATCCCGGATAACGGTTAAGCTTTTCGGTTGCAGCCCCATTAATTTTTTGATCGCCGAAGATGCCCTTGATCGGGAACGTTCTTCCAGAAATCGACCCAATAGAATAAATGTAATGATGACCGTAGCCGACTCATAATAAACGTGCGGCTCTAATCCTCGTGACAAAAAGAATTCAGGATTCATGGTATTGAACAAGCTGAAAATAAAAGCCATACCAGTTCCCAATGCAACCAGGGTGTCCATGTTTGCCCTTAAATGGGTGGTTTGCTTAAAGGCATTAATGAAAAACTCCGAACCACTCCAGGCCAGCACCGGAAGTGAAAGCGCCGTCAATATCCATTCTTGTGCCGGTAGTGCATGGGGAAAGAACATCGACAATATAAAAACCGGAAGAGTTAATATGACTGCTCCTATCAACTTAGTTTTTAATTCCTTAAAACGCTTTGTCTCCAGCTCTTCCAGCTTGTTTTTACGGCTTTCTTCCGTTCCATCGGTTATTAATTCATAGCCGATATCCTTAACTGCCTTTTCCATTTGTGGCTCGCCAATGGTTTCCGGATCATATTCCACATATACCGATTGATTGGAATAATTTACCGTGGCATTTTCAACCCCTTCCTGTGACTTGAGCATACTTTCAATGCTCACCGCACAGGAAGCGCAAGTCATCCCTGAGGCTGAAAAAATCCGCTTTTTCAATGTTTTTGTATTAACTTCACTCATAATTATTTCAAAATATTCAACAATAATACAACCATAACCGCTTGCTGGTTTTATACAATTTTGTGAAAGAATTGCATGATTTTAAAGAAATGACCATGTGGCGATGCAGTGATGTGGAGTAATGCTGGAATTACCTAATTATTGTTAGTTTACTTATTCCCATTTATTTCATCGAGGTTTTTTCGCTGGGGCTGATTCATTTTTCTGAACGTGGAAGGGGTCATTCCGGTTACTTGTTTGAACTGTCTTGTAAGATGGGCAGGAGAGCTGTAATTTAGTTTATAGGCAATTTGCGATAAGGAAAGCTCAGCATAAGCAATCAATTCCTTGGCTTTTTCAATTTTTTGAAGGATGATGTATTTTTCGATGGTGATGCCTTCTTTTTGTGAAAACAACGAGCTTAAGTAGTGGTAATCTCGTCCGATTTGCTTAACCAGGTAATCGGAGAAGTTGATGTTATAAGGTATTTCGTTGCCATGATGAATAATACCTACAATCTCATTTTTGATCTTTTCAATGACCTGAACCGATTTATCTTCCAATAACTCAAAACCCAGCTTTTCCAATTCATGTTTGAGTTCTGCGAAATTCACATCACCCTCATGGGCATTTACGACAGCTTCACCCAGTTCAACCTTAACCACATCATATCCCAATTTTTTCAAAAGCTCATCCACGGCCATTATACAACGGGGACACACCATATTTTTGATATGCAAAACTATTTTGTTCAATGCAATAAGCCTTTCTATTTAATAATCAGTTTAATTGCTTAAAACTAAAATTTCGCTGTTAAGATAAAGATTTATTTTCTCTTGATACATAAAATCTGCAACTTACCCATTGTTCCACGTGAAAAATCCGCCAATAAACATTTGTTATTGACGGATTTATAGAACGTACGATAATTGAACGGGTTATTATCGTTCATATTTAGCCATCATCTCAGCTTTTTCGATAATGTGAGTGTCCATAGCCCCAAGCAAATCCTGTTTGGATGCACCTGGTTCCAGGTCTACCGTTCTGTCCAATGCATATAATTTAAAATAATAGCGGTGCACTCCACTCGGAGGGCACGGTCCGCCATAACCTACATGGCCAAAATTTGTTTTTCCGTGCCGTGCTCCATTTTCCAGTTCCTGCTGCATGGGCGTTCCTTCCGGTAATTCTTTGGTATCCGGAGGAATGTTAAACAATACCCAATGTACAAAAGTTCCCATAGGCGCATCAGGGTCATCACAAATCAGCGCCAGACTTTTTGTCCCTTCCGGAACATTTTCAAAACTCAGTTGGGGAGAAATATCTTCACCATCACAGGTGTACTTATCGGGTATCATTTGTTCCTGTTCAAATGCGTTACTTGTAATCTTCAATGCCATAATTTCCTCCATTTTTTGTAAGCTATTCCTTGCGCAAAAATCGAACCATTAAACCAAAATCTTTACATCAGCTTTTTCGTGTTTATGGAAGCGTGAAGCGATAACCTTTTGGAATACAAATTTCTACACGTGTTCCAATGATTTCCCCATGTTCATCAATAATGTCTTCAAAATGTTCAGTAATGTTCCGTTCATTGGCTTTATTAAACAGATCATACAGGCTATTGATAGTTTTCAAACCCCTTCCTGTAGTGTTTTTTATGAATTCCGATGATTTCACACGGCCAATTCCATCATCTTCCACAAAAATTTTCAAATCATTACTATGATCAGTAACAGTTACCTTGAGCATTCCCTGGCCCTTTTTCGCGCGCAATCCATGCCTGATGGAGTTTTCAACGTAGGTATGGATCACCATTTTAGGCACCTGTTGATACTTATCCACATTATGATTTACCACCACGCTGTAATCAAACTGGTTGCTAAATCTGAATTTTTGAATTTCGAGATACTGATTAACAAAATCTATTTCCTGCTCAAGGGTATGACTGGCCAAATCGCTTTTCTCAAGGATTAATCGCGACAGTCGTGAAAACTTCAATAAATTATTATAAGCTGTGTGTTTATCCTCCTTTAAAATGGAAGCAGCAACCGCATTAAGTGTATTATGAACAAAATGAGGATCCATTTGACTTTGGAATAAAAGCGCTTTTGTTTCAGCCAGTTCCCGTTGAATGGCATTTCGACGATTCATCTCGAACTGAAAGAGCCTTCGTATCATCCAGATGAACAGAAAAAGACCGAGGAATATGCCCAGGTAAATAAGGTACTGAGCACCATATAGCGGGTTAACGGTGTATTTGATAAAAGCCACGTTCCGGTAATTGGACGATATCAGAACATTGGGTTTTCCTGAACCTTTTTTGTATAAGCTTACATAAAAGTTTTCGTTGTTGTTCTCAATGCTTTTCTCATACTCAGTTAAATCAATATTAATGGGATGATTCAGATTTTCATCCATAATAATGATATTTTCCCTGAAACACAGAATCAACTCGTTTATTCCGTCTTTGTTAATATCGAAGCTTTTCATTGATTCAGCATTACTAAATACAGGAATCCGGATGCTATCGAGCTTGTTAAGCTGTCCGTCAACCTCATATAACATAGCAACTGGGTCTTGCTTTTTGATCAGGAAATACCGGTCAAATTTTTTGAAGATCAAAGGCATATTGATTTTCGAAACTTCTTCTTTGGTCTTTAACAACTTACCATCATTCACTTGGTACCAATGCAAAATGGATTTTCTTCCCCTATCAATCTTTTTTGTTTGATGAGTCATAATACTGGAATCGTTGAAAACAGTTGCCCGGATGTTGCCATATTTTCCGGTAAATGGAATGGGTTTGTATTGGTATTGCAGATGATGATCATAAATCATTAACCAAGAGCAACTGTCTTTATAAGGCACTTCCAGGTTTTCGTGAATGTTATCATAAGCAATTGACGAGGCAATAATCTCTTTTTTGCCATCATGGTCAATGTCAGCCATATCCATTTTTGTCAGGGCAGCTCCGGTAAGGGGTGTTTTTAATAAGGTATCTTTATCAAGGTCATATGCATAAATACGTCTTGGATGCAGCGAAAATCCAGCACTAAGTAAAAAAATAAATTCCTTGTTTCCACCATTGATATCCTCCAGTGTGGCCCGGTCACCAAATCTTATATCGTATCTATTCATCTTTTGAAAGATCGTGTCCACAAAGCGATCTTTAATAAAATACCCTTTTCCAAAGGGTTCCATCACCTGCAGGAAAATGCTGTCGTTGCGGGCAATCAAAACATAAACTTCTTGATTTCCATCTTGATCAAAATCTCCCAGGCTGAATCTTTTTTGAAGTATATTATCAGTCAAATATTCACCCCTGAAATTGTATTGCTCAATAGCCGAACTAAGTTGACGGTTTATCTTAATACACGGATTTCCGATCGAATTGCGGGTATAGTCAATGCTTTCACTTATTCCGTCGCTATCCAGATCGGTGAAGATTGCCGGGCCATCTCTATCATATCGCTTTTCCAGGTTAATATCAGCCTGGTATTTATTAAAAAAATCGGGTAAAAAAAGAATGATGATTGAAGCCAGAATAAGTGCCAAAAAGGCAGGGCTTAGCAGGAAATATAGAATTCTGTAGTTCCAATTCGATACAGATAAAAAAGACTTTATCGATGATTTCATAGAAATGATTTAAACATCTGTAAAAATACGAATACGTAAAACAAAAACCAACAGCAACTTGAAGTCAATGTCGTTTAGTTAAGTAAATATTGCATCAATATTAGCTTGACGTTGTCAGGAGCTTTGCACGCTGACAAGTCTGCCATACTACTAACCTGTCAACGTCTAAAGACTTGACAGCGTTAACTAAACGACATTGAACTAAAAGTTCAAATACCACTTCCTATTGCATCATAGGTGGCTTTATCTGAACACCATCATAACTTTTTTCCACACCATTCTGATACGTAATGATCAAATAGGGTTCACCCTTACGGTTGTATTTAATCCATTGCTTGTGTTTGCGACCCATAATGTAATGGCCCTCAATCTTCCGGTTTCCATTATCCCAGTAATAAATGTGCTTTCCGTTGGGATTGCCATCGATGTAACTGCCTTTGAAATGAAGTGTACTATCAGGGTAAAAATATTTCCATTCGCCGCTTCGAAGATCGTTTGAATAGCTTCCTTCCTCGCGATGATCGCCATAATTATAATTCCAGAAACCATTTTTGGTTCCCGCAATGTATTCACCCTGTATTATTACGTTTCCACTTTCGCTATATTCAGTCATCAGGCCTTCTTTCAAGCCATTATAAAAGCTTTCTTCTCTTAGCACATTGCCCGACTGATAATACCAGGTCCAATCACCATCAGGTTTTCCTTTATTATTATAACGACCGGTTTGCTCCACCTGCCCATTGGGATAATAGTAAGTCCATTTACCTACCTTAACATTATCATCATAGGTTCCCCGGGCTTTTATTTTTCCATTTTGATAGTAAGAAACCCAGGAACCGTTTTTCTTACCATTTTCTTTAATGATCCCCTCCCCTATTATCTGTCCGTTTTTAAAGATATAAGCTTGGGAGATGTTTCCTTCTTTGTCATATTCTCGCCTTATTCCTTGGGGAACGCCATCTTTATATGTTCCTACCGTTTTCACCGAACCATCGGGGTAATAATCGGTGATAATCTCCAGGTCGACTACTTCCTGGGCATCTTCCTGCAATTCACCATTTACATATTTTTCTACTTTCTGCAGATTACCATCCCGATCATATTGTTTAAAATAACCGTCTTTCAGACCATGTGAATAAATCCCTTCCATTCGAAGGGTTCCTTCATCGTAAAACCATTTCCAACTTCCGTTGCGCCTATTTTGACGATCGTACCGGTTAATACGCTTGCGGCTTACGATGTATCCTTTTTTATATTCAATCAGGGTAATAACCCGCCCATCCTTTTCATAAACTTTTGAAAATCCATCGGCCAATCCATCGGCATAAAAAATGGTCTTTTTCAAGGTTCCATCCGGGTAATAATAACGGGCAGTACCCTGCTTGACATCGTTTACAAAAGGCTCTTCAATAATTTCCTCCTCACTGTAAGCTGTTCGCAAGCCATTCTTTTTTCCATCTTCATAATTGATTTTAAGGATCAGCTCGCCATTTTCGCTATAAAACTTCCAAGTACTATCGAGCTTGAAATTATCCCGGTTACCTTCCGATTTCAATACCCCGTTTTTATAATAAGTTTTCCAGTAGCCATCGGGTTTCCCGTTACGCATCAGGCCTTCGCTCGATTTTTGGCCGTTTTCGTGATAAAACACATTGTAACCATTTGGATTTACCTGGTTAGTATCCTTTTTAATCTGCGACCATGAAGTTTTTGAAAACAAAAAGAAGATCATCATCACGGTTATGAAATACAAATATTTTAACCTGAACCGGTGCAAATCACGATAATTCATAACAGTAATTCTATTCTTAACGCTCTATTATTTATTCACCTTGATTTTTCGAGATAAATCCAACATCTTGATTATAGGCTTTTTTGCTTTTTCGATAGTCTCTTTCGAAAGCTCTATTTCGGGAGTTTCATCCCTCATGCAACGATAGAGCTTATCCATAGTATTCATTTTCATATAAGGACAATCATTGCATGCACAAGTTTCATCTGTTGGTACCACCAAAAATTCCTTTTCAGGGTTATCTTTTTGCATCTGGTAAAGCAACCCTGTTTCGGTAGCCACTATATATTTTTTGGACTCGTCGGTTTTAACAAATTTCAACATTTGAGCTGTTGAACCCACAAAATCAGCTAATTCAAGAACAGGACCTTTACATTCGGGATGCGCTATAACCTTGGCATCGGGATTTTCGGCAGCCATTTGCATGACCTTTTCCGTTGAAAGCACATCATGCACTTCGCAAGTACCTTCCCAAAGAACCATATTCCTGCCTGTAATGCTGTTGATATAGCCACCCAAATTTTTATCAGGCGCAAAGATCAATGGCTGATCTTGGGGAAACGATTCAACTATATCTTTGGCATTACTCGATGTACAAACTACATCGGTCATGGTTTTCACAGCTGCCGTGGAATTAACATAGGAAACAACTTTATGATCGGGGTAGTTTTCTTTAAACTTTCTAAAATCTTCAGCCGGCGCTGATTCAGCCAATGAACAACCTGCATTTAAATCAGGCAATACCACTTTTTTATTGGGGTTAAGAATTTTTGCGGTTTCAGCCATAAAGTGCACGCCAGCAAAAACGATCATATCGGCTTCTGTTTCAGCAGCTCTTTGAGCTAAACCCAAACTATCGCCTACATAATCGGCTATATCCTGAATTTCTGATACCTGATAATAATGTGCAAGGATTACAGCATTCTTTTCCCTGCGCAGTCTGTTAATCTCTTCCGTTAAATTTATTTTAGCCGTTAGTGTTTCCATTGTTGGTTGAGTTGTTATATATACTATATTAAATATATTTTAAGTTAAAGTAAAAATACCACTATTATATATCCTGTTAATTGTGTTTAAATTTTCTTAGCCGAAAACTTGCATCTTAAATAATTAAAATCCCGCTAACATACAATAAACATTTATTCACTTTTTAAAATTTTGTAAGCAAATCACTTAATCGAATATTAACAATGTGTTCATAAGGTTTTCAACTAATAACTTTTACTTTCATAATGCACATGAATTGTTCATTTCAGATGAAAAAAAACTTAAAAGTTCAGTTCAAATCGATCGTTTTCGATGCCAAACTCCATTTTGTTAATAACCCTAATTAGTTTTGCATACTTAGTAACAGTTTAACCCAAAATTGAACACAAATATTGTTAAAAAATTTACGGAATTGAAAACGAATGATATGCAAATTAGTTCATAATAACCTATGAAATGCTAACGAACTTATAATAAAGGATATAATTTTGCGTGGTGAAATAACAAGAAAATAAATTTATTAACAATGATTGACAAGAAGGATAAAATAGTGATTGCCAGTGATCATGCCGGTTATGAGTTGAAAGAAAAGGTAAAGCAACAACTTGAAAAGGATGGATATCAATTTGACGATATGGGTACGGTAAGTGAAGAAAGTGTGGATTATCCTGATTTTGCCCATAAACTGGGAAAAGCGGTTAATGATGGAGTATATAAGCGGGGAATCGTTATGTGCGGCAGTGGTCAGGGAGTAAGCATGACTGTGAACAAATATGAGAATGTTAGGGGTGCTCTATGCTGGAATGCAGAGCAAGCAGAACTATCGCGCCGGCATAACGATGCTAATGTAATTGCTTTACCCGGAAGATTCATCGATGGAAGTGAAGCAGTTGAAGCTGTTAAAAAATTTATGAATACCGGGTTTGAAGGAGGAAGGCATCAAAGGCGAGTAGAAAAAATATCGAAGAAAGGTTAATGGTGATGATTCACTCAAAACAGCCAATAACTTCTTTAGTTTTATGTGATTTTTATATGAAAAAGAAGCAATATAATTATTGAATCATTTTGAGTGATAGCTAAAATCTCCTCAATATCTGTTTTATTACTAATGAAATGTTCCGCTTCTTTACGAATATGATCAGGAAGCATGCGATATAATTTTAAAGCAAGTAGCCATTATTATAGGAAAATTTCTTCAATGCCCTGTCAATAAGATAAAGGCCTGCAACAGATACAATTGCAATGGCGCCAACCGATGATTGATTGAAGAAACCGAGCAACTCAACAATCTGGTTAAAGGCTGTGGTCATTGATGTTAAAAACTGTTGTATCTGGGGCAGGCTAACCTCTTCGGGCTGAAACGAAGGTGAAAGAAAGCTCCAGTCGAAGAAAAAGATAAGATAAATTACTGCAGCCGCAGCAAGCATAGCTCCTGCCCAACGGATGCTGTTCATCAAGGCCGGTGATTCGGTGGTTGAAGGTACCGGCTCATGACCGATTTGATTCATGATATTATCGGTAAAATTATCCGATGGCTTTTGAAGCTTTGCTTTTTGCATCAGCTTCCTTAGCGGATCTTTAATATGGTTATGCCCGGTATTCATATAGTGTAAATTTTTTTATCTATAGCTAAACTTATTTTGAAACAACATTTCAATTTCATCATGCAATTTTTTCCTTATCCGGTGTAGTTTCACTTTTACATTCGAAACCGAAAGCCCGGTTATTTCACTTATCTCATCAATAGAGTTATCGTTTTTATAAAACATGGTTATTAACAGGCTTTCTTCTTCCGGGAGCACATCCAGTGCTTTATTCACCAGGGTTTCCTGTTCTTCGTCCGATAATTTGTTCACATCCGGGTTGATCTCGTCTTCCGAATAATTATCGGTAATGTAATCATCAACAGGTGCAAATTCTATTTGTTTCTTTCTAACTTTTGATATGGCTGTATTATACACGATTCTATACAACCATGTTGAAAATTTTGACTTTTTTCTGAAACTACCAAGCGACCTGTATGCTTTTACAAATGCATCCTGTGCGATCTCTTCAGCATCTTCTGCATTTTTTACAATCTTAATGGCAATGGTATAGGCCATATCCTTGTGCTTATTCACAAGATAAGCATAAGCCTGTGAATTGCCATCTAAGATCTGCTCAATATATACAGAGTCGTCGTGGTATTTCATTTTGCTATTTAGACAAAGATTTTTCTTACAGGTTACAAAATAACAAATTTAAATGAATTGATGAATAGGATATTTGTTTTTGTAACCGGAAATTAAACTTTGCGTCAAAGAAGTGAAAAATGAGAAAGAAAACCCTAAAAAATTGAATATTATGGAAGAAGGAATGGTCATACCGATTGCATTTTTCGCAATGATATTCGGAATAGTTTATCTGAATGTGCGAAAGAAAGAACGACAAATGTTAATAGAACGTGGCCTTGATGCCACCGTTTTCGACCGCAAAAGCTCTGGCAATGGATCACTTAAGTGGGGTTTGCTATTGGTTGGAGTTGGCCTGGGCATTATTGCCGGCAATATTCTGGTGGCCAATTATGTAATGAGTGAAGAAGCCGCCTACTTCTCGATGATCTTCCTGCTCGGAGGCATCGCTTTACTGATCAGTCATTTTATTGATCGCAAACATAAACTTGAAGACCGCGAAGAGCAAATGCAACAGGGAAGTGAGGAATAAAGCTGCTGAACTTTATTAAGATGTCTGTCCGGTATGCCGGGCAGGCATTTTTTATGTGCCTAATGTAAATTTCTCCACTACTTTATATAAAGGTCCTTGTGACCGGAGGATGCTCTCCATCAGGTAAAATTCATTCACATCAACATGTTGAATGGATTTTTCTTTGTGCTCATCGATTCTTTTCTGAAAAAAATGCCGGTCTTTTAAATGCTTAATACGCCCGATGGTAAGATGGGGTACGAAATTCTGACGGTCGGGTTCATAACCCAAAGTTTTCAAATTATCTTGTATATTCTTGGCCAGGGCTTGTAATTGCTCCTCCTCTTCAATGTTAAACCAAATAACCCGGGGTTTGTAAGAACTTCCAAAGATACCCACATCATGAATATGCAAAGAAAACGGCGAAGCCAATTGTGCAGCATCATCCAATTGCTCGATGATATCGGGAATAAGGTCTTCGTTGGTTTCACCAAAAAACTTTAAGGTAAGATGAACATTCTCCGGGTCTACCCATTTGATCTTATCCAGTTTTAAAGCACGCTGCAATTGACTGAGGATGTCCAGGAACTCCGGCTCAGGTTTGATCTTTATGGCTGCAAATAAGCGTTTCGACATAACAACGACTAATTATTAATGAATAAACGAGTTTTCTTCTGAAATTTTTGTGGATTAAAATTACAATAATCTTTATATTTGCACGCTCAAGATCGGGATTAAATCCTAAATTGTTCTTTACATAGGGGAATTAGCTCAGTTGGTGCCGAAAAACCAAAAATCTCCGATTTTATTGTTTTTCGAGCATCCACGAAAATTATAAGTTGATAATTTTACTTTTAATTTTCGGGACCAGAGTGTTTTATGATAATATTAATGAATGATGGGGAATTAGCTCAGTTGGCTAGAGCGTTTGACTGGCAGTCAAGAGGTCACCGGTTCGAGCCCGGTATTCTCCACGAACCACCAGGGGGAAGTCTGATTAGATCAGGCTTCCCTTTTTTCGTATGAGCTATTATGTCTACATATTATATTCTGCAAAACTGGACCGGTATTATTACGGACAGACCAATGATCTATTCTCCCTCCTCAATATATACACTAACTTCCTGCGGGTTTACTACATTAAAAGTGAGGAGGACTATTTCGCCGGTTTCATATTCCTCCTTGTCGGCTTCAATACTATACAGGGTGGGATCATCATCATTACCATCCGGATCGTCGCTGGTGCTTTTCAAAATGTTGGATTTACCACCGGGCATGATCTCAAAAACAAATTCTTTGTCGCTTGATAGTTTTACATCAAGAATAGCTTTATAGGTACCTATGTTGACCTGCTTTCCGTTTTCATTGGTTTGATCCCATTCCACCTCATGAACGCCCGATTCCAATTCCTGGTTATCGATAAGGGTCACAATGGTATTATTTTCCTCTTTTTCACAGGATGCAAAGCTTAGGCTCAACATCAGGGTGATGATAACAAAATAAGTAAAAGCTGGATGTTTCATGGTTGTTGATTTTTATCTAAATAAACGATCATCAGCAAAAATACATTTTGTTCATGATTCTGCCTTCAGGGTAAAAAGATTAATTTAGCTCATGATTTAAAACATAAAAATAATGGCTAAAGCAGAGCGGGAAATAGAATTATTGCAGCAACAGATCGATAAACTGGGTAGTAAGGATTTTGATTTGAAAGCCTGGAAGAACTATACCAATATCATTTTAGGTCGTATTTTCGGGGAGAACACCCAAAAGATAAAGCAGATCAATAACATTGAATATGATTACAGCAGCTGGTCGCTGCGCGATTCCACAGGGGCTTCCTCCAACCTGGATATGTGTAAAAAGCTGGGACGTGAGATCCTGGAAGCTTCCATTGCAGAGCTTCAAAATTTCGGATTGCCCGAGAAGGATAAGGCGGGCGAAAATGCCATCGATATTCATATTCTTATCGAAGCTATGGAAGACGAACTTAAAGGATCTCAATTCAAGGAACTAAAACGCATCATTAACGAAACCAATGAACAGGAAGAGCGCAAAAAGCTGATCATGGAAAAGCTCACCGGTTATGGTCTCGATTCATCTGCAGCCATCCTTGCTGCCGTGCTGAGCCATCAGGATTTAAGAAGTAAGCTGGATTAAATCTTAATGCTTCAATTACCTTCCTCCTGCTCTAAAACACAACCGTAATACCCTAATATTCAGCTTACGTATTGTAAAATCAGCTAAACAGCAGGCTCCCTCCATCGATTGGAGGTCCTTGATAAAGCTCGATAACTTCGAGATCACTTTTCTCTATAAATGCCCGTAATACGGATGCATTGGAAAAGTGCGATAAACCACCACTGATAAAGAACTTTTCCCGATCGGTTCCGCAACAGCCACCGAAAAAACCATGGGCAAAACCTGCTAACCTAATCGGGGTGGGATCAACATACAAAACATGTAAGCCATATGATAAGAGAGTTTTTTCGATCCCTTTATCGGAAGTAATAAAACTGTTGTTTGGTAAAGGCATCAAATTACAGCGTACATAGCCTTGGTCAACGTTTATTTTTTTCAATCCTTTTCCGGCAGCAAGTATTAACTCATCGGTATGCTTGAGATTGTGGATTAAATACTGATCGGTTGCCACAGCATTATAAACTGCAGTTGCCGGGTATTGCTTTCCTACCTTGCGATTGCCTTTAAAAAGCTTTATCTTGTATTGATTCAGGAATTGAAGATAATGATGAGGAGTATTGGGAGCATGGACCAGACCTCCCGGGGTTTGACAGAAAAAAATATCGGGATGCCCTGAAATTGCATCGTAAACCAAACCGCTTGTTTGAAAAGGGATCACCCGCTCATAATCCCCAAGCTTTCCCAATACCTCGGAAGGGAACCTATAATCAGCCAGACACAACATAATATTCCCTTCCTTCCAGTTTTTGGTTAGAAACAAATTTCACATCTCCTATCAAATCGTTTAACATTTTGCGGTTAATTGATTTGTAGCCAATGGCAACATTGATCTGCACTGGAGATACCTGAATTTCTTCAATATTTTTTCCATTATGCTCACTAATGGCTTTCGACAAAATATTTTTCCAGAGTTCCGTCATCACCAATTCCCTGAGGGAAGGATGAAACGGACCGTCGAGAAAGTCCTTTCCATTTAGTATTCCTTCGGATGGATGAAGTCCCATTCGGATGATATTCACCTTGCCTGCTTCAAATATGGGTACCAGGGCAGCCGACCATTCAATAGCCTCTTTCAGGGTAAGCGGTTTAAATTTATCTTGCTTCCACAAATCGGCCAGCGGTGTATTTTTAATGACCAGGGTCGGATAAATACGGGTATTGGAAGCCCCCAGCTCAACAACTTGTTCAGCCGTATTTATGGCTTTATCCAAGGTATCACCGGGCAGACCGATCATCATTTGAAGACCCAGATCAAAACCTTTTTGCCTGATAAGATTGGAAGCCTTCCGCGTATCATTTGCCGTATGTCCCCTGCCCGACCGCTGCAAAACTTCATCATCCATGCTTTGAGCACCGAGTTCGATGGTGGTGACTCCTTTATCTTTAAGAAGCTCAAGAATATCGTTGTTGATATAATCAGGCCTGGTGGAAAGTCTTATGCCATCAATTATATTCTCTTGCATGTATTCTTGGGCAATCTTCAGATAGGCCTTTTGATCCTCTCTGGGAATTCCGGTAAAATTTCCCCCGAAAAAACCGATTTCCACATGGGTTTTACTAGGATTGATGGTTGAAAAATACCGGTCGATTACCGCCCTGACTTTTTCCATTGGAGGCATGGTATGACCCGTAATTTTTTCCTGATCACAAAATATGCAACGGTGCGGGCAAGCTAGCTCCGGTATGAATACTGGTATGGTTACATGTTTGATTTTCATATCCCTTTCAAAACAAAGGTAGTTAAACCATACTGCTAAAGCAATAATCGGTTGTTTATTGTCTTTATCAACGTAAGAAACTCATATTAAATCTTTTTAATGAATTATTAAAATGGGGTTTTCCCAATTTTTTTACTTTTGCACTTCTTTTTTACGTTAAGAAGTACAAGATAGGATAGCGAACACAGCGAAAATAATTTGAAAAGGAGCAAAGGCTAATGGAGCGGAAGTATAAAGAGTACAGAAAACTGAGCCTGACTACAATAGCTGAAGAAGTAAAAGCCTACTGGCAACATGAAGGTGTTTTTTGGAAAAGCCTGGAAAAAACCAAGGATGGAGAGCCTTTTATTTTTTACGAAGGCCCGCCATCGGCCAATGGTAAACCCGGCATTCATCATGTTATGTCAAGGGCTATCAAGGACTTATTTTGCCGGTATAAAACCCAAAAGGGTTATTATGTAAAGCGAAAAGCCGGATGGGACACCCATGGACTGCCCGTTGAAATTAGCGTAGAAAAAACCCTGGGTATTACCAAGGAAGATATCGGAAAAAAGATCTCCGTTGAAGAATACAATGCAGCCTGCCGTAAGGAAGTGATGAAATATAAAGACCTTTGGGATAGGCTGACCATCGACATGGGTTACTGGGTAAACTTGGATGACCCCTATATCACCTTTGATAATAAATACATCGAAACACTGTGGTATTTGCTTTCTGAGCTTTATAAGCAAGGGATGTTATACAAGGGGTACACCATTCAGCCCTATTCTCCCGCTGCCGGTACCGGACTTAGCACGCATGAATTGAATCAGCCGGGTTGTTACCGCAATGTGAAGGATAACACGGTGGTTGCCCAGATGAAAGTGGTAAGGGATGAAAACGCCGAATTCCTGTATAAGAATACCCATGGCGATGTATTTTTCCTGGCCTGGACCACCACTCCCTGGACCCTTCCATCCAATACCGCATTAGCCGTTGGTCCCAAGGTGAAATATGTAAAGGTTAAAACCTTTAATCAGTACACCGCTAAGCCCATCACGGTGATTTTAGGAAAGGATACCATCAGTAAATATTTCTCCGAAAAGAATAAAGACCTTAGACTGGAAGATTATGAACCGGGTAGCAAGAGTGTCCCTTTTGAAATAGTGGAAGAATTTGAAGGGAAAGACCTGGAAGGTATCCGTTACGAGCAACTCCTCCCCTATGCTCAACCCGAAGACGGCGACGCATTTAAAGTGGTTACCGGCGATTTTGTGACCACCGATGAGGGTACCGGTATCGTTCACATAGCGCCCAGCTTTGGTGCCGACGACTTCCAGATGGCACGCGAACATGGACTTGGCGCCCTTACCATGGTAAACAAGAAAGGACAGTTTGTGGATGAAATGGGCGAATTTGCCGGACGTTTTGTAAAGCCTGAGTATGATCCCAATTTCGATCCCAACAATGATACACCGGTTGATATTGACCTTATTGTTAAGCTGAAAAAAGAAAACAAGGCCTTTAAGACCGAAAAATACGAACACTCCTATCCGCATTGCTGGCGTACCGATAAACCCATATTATATTATCCTCTCGATTCATGGTTTATCAAAACCACGGCGGTTAAAGATCGTTTGATCGATTTAAACAAGACCATCAATTGGAAGCCACAATCAACCGGAATCGGGCGTTTCGGTAACTGGCTGGAAAACCTGGTTGATTGGAACCTTTCGCGTTCCCGATTCTGGGGCACGCCCATACCCATTTGGACAACCGACGATCGTGAAGAGCAGATTTGCATAGGATCAGCAAAGCATCTTAAGGAAGAAATTGATAAATCGGTCAAAGCAGGTTTTATGGAAAAGAATCCGCTGGCCGATTTCAATCCCGATGATAAAACGGATGAGAATTACGAAACTTTTGATCTTCACCGTCCCTATGTTGATAATATTGTGCTGGTTTCGGAAAGCGGCAGGAAAATGTTCCGCGAGCCCGATTTGATCGATGTATGGTTCGATTCGGGTGCGATGCCGTATGCCCAGTTTCATTATCCGTTTGAGAATAAAGATACTCTCAATGAATATTTCCCGGCCGATTTTATAGCCGAAGGCGTTGATCAAACCCGGGGTTGGTTTTTTACCTTGCACGCCATTGCCACCATGGTGTTCGATTCGGTATCGTTTAAAACCTGTGTTTCCAATGGACTGGTATTGGATAAGAATGGTAATAAAATGTCGAAACGTCTGGGCAATGCCATCGATCCATTCGAGACCATCGAACAATACGGCCCTGATGCTTTGCGCTGGTATTTGATCACCAATGCACAGCCCTGGGATAACCTCAAATTTGACCTTGATGGCCTGGGTGAGATACAACGGAAATTCTTTGGAACCCTTTATAACACCTATAGCTTCTTTGCGCTGTATGCCAATATTGATGGTTTTGCATACAACGAAGATGAAATCCCGTATAACGAAAGGCCGGAGATCGATCGCTGGATACTTTCGGAACTCAACACCCTGATAAGGGAGGTTGACGAGAATATGAAAGAGTATGAGCCGACACGAGCCGGAAGATTGATCCAGGATTTTGTAACCGAACATTTGAGTAACTGGTATGTTCGACTTTCCCGGCGTCGTTTCTGGAAAGGCGAATACACAAGCGATAAAATTTCGGCTTATCAAACCCTTTACAAATGCCTGGTAAGCATAGCCAAATTATCGGCGCCCATTGCGCCTTTCTTCATGGATAGGTTATACCAGGATCTGAACAACGTAACCGGTAATGAAGAGGCCGAATCGGTGCATTTAAGTGAATTTCCGGTAACCGATGATAAGCAAATCGACATCGACCTGGAAGAGCGTATGGAATTGGCTCAGAAGATATCGTCCATGGTTCTGTCCCTGAGGAAGCGTACCAACATCAGGGTGCGCCAGCCCCTGAACAAGATCATGATACCGGCTGTGGATGAAAAGTTTATCCGTCAGATGGAAGATGTGAAGGCATTGATCTTGTCGGAGGTAAATGTAAAAGAGCTCGAATATGTAGCCGATGATTCGGGTATCCTTGTTAAAAAGATCAAACCCAATTTTAAAGCGCTTGGTCCGCGCTATGGCAAAATGATGAAGAAGATAGCTGCAAGCATTAATCAAATGAGCCAGAAGGAAATCCGGCAACTGGAGGAGGAAGGAAAATATTTTCTGAATATCGACGATGAAAATATTGAAATAGGCCTTAATGACGTTGAGATCATTGCAGAGGATATTCCCGGTTGGGTTGTAACTAATGACGGCTATGTTACGGTAGCCCTCGATATAACCATTACTGAGGACCTGAGGCACGAAGGAATTGCCCGTGAGTTGGTCAACCGGATACAAAATTTGCGGAAAGAAAAGCAATTTGAAGTGACCGATAAAATACAACTAAATGTGGAGAAGAATAAGGAAATAGAACCGGCTATTGATCATAATTTTTCATATATTTGTTCTGAAACGCTGACAGAAAAACTAAATTTGGTGGATGAGGTGAAAGATGGAGAAGAAGTGGAGTTGGCAGATAACATTAAAATAAACATTAACATCAAGCGCTTAGATAACAGAATATAACCTACTAAAACCTTTAGAATATGGCTAACGACAATGGAAATGACACAGGAAGGGAAAAGACCCGTTATTCTGACCAGGAATTGGAAGAATTCCGTCAGATTATCCTCGATAAGCTTGAAAAAGCCCAGCACGATTTGGAACTACTTACCGAAGCCTATACGGGCAAAGATGAGCACGGAACGAATGATACATCCCCTACCTTTAAGGTACTGGAGGAGGGATACCAGGTTTTATCAAAAGAGGAAAATAGCCGACTGGCAGCGCGCCAGCAACGATTTATAAAAAATCTTGAAAATGCTTTGATCCGCATCGAAAATAAAACCTATGGAATTTGCCGTGTTACCGGTAAGTTGATCGCAAAAGAACGACTACGGTTGGTGCCTCATGCCACTTTGAGTATTGAAGCGAAATTAAACCAGAACAAACCTGGCAATCAAGCTAGTTATAATACGAAAAATCAATAGAACAGAAATTAGAACAAAGTTTTGAAGCGATCACTGGTCATTATAATTCTGGTTCTCCTGCTCGATCAAGCGACCAAGATATGGATAAAAACTACCATGACATTGGGCCAGGAAATCCCTGTTTTTGATGATTGGTTCCTGCTCCATTTTACCGAAAATAATGGAATGGCTTTTGGGCTTGAACTGGCTGGTGAATTTGGAAAGCTTGCCTTAAGCATCTTTCGTATCATTGCCATATTTGCCATCGGGTATTATTTATTCCGGGTGATTCAAAACGAAGAACATCCCGGCTTAGTAGTATGCTTGTCATTAATATTAGCCGGAGCGATGGGCAATATCCTGGATAGCGCCTTTTATGGCTTGATCTTTAGCGAAAGTACCTACACACATGCTGCTTCGTTTCTTCCCGAAAATGGAGGTTATAGTACATTGCTTCATGGCAAGGTGGTCGATATGCTCTACTTTCCAGTGTATGCCAATGTATTACCCGAATGGTTTCCAATTTGGGGCGGTCAGCATATTGTTTTTTTCCGGCCTGTATTTAACATTGCCGATTCATCCATTACCATAGGCGTTTTTACCCTTATCATTTTTCAGCGCCGGTTTTTCCGGAAATCATCAACGCATATCAACGAACAGCAAGTAGAAGCACCTATAAGTGATCAAAATCCCTAAAAAGTTGTTAAAGATTTAATAAACCGGATAGGTAATTATAAATTTGCTGCAAATCAAAAATTTCACATGGCAGAGCAAGTAAAAGGAAAGATCGCACAGATTATTGGTCCTGTAGTTGACGTGGCTTTCGATGATGAGGCTGAGCTTCCCGAAATTTATCACGCGCTGGAAGTAAAAAATGAGCTGGGAGAGGTCATTGTACTCGAATGTCAACAAGATATCGGTGAGAGTACCATGCGTACTGTTGCAATGGATTCCACCGAAGGGTTGCAAAGAGGCTTGGATGTGACCTCAACAGGAGGCCCTATTACCATGCCCACAGGAGAGCACATACGCGGCCGCCTCTTCAATGTGATCGGTAAAAGCATTGACGGCCTCGGCGATGTGAGCAAAGAGCAATCATACAGTATCCATCGTGATCCACCTACCTTTGAACAACTTTCAACCTCGGAGGAGGTGCTTTATACCGGAATTAAAGTGATCGACCTGATCGAGCCTTATTCCAAAGGCGGTAAAATTGGCTTATTTGGTGGTGCCGGTGTTGGCAAAACGGTAATCATCATGGAGATGATTAACAATATTGCCAAAGCCTATTCCGGTCAATCGGTATTTGGCGGCGTGGGCGAACGTACCCGTGAAGGGAACGACTTACTGCGTGAGATGATCGAATCAGGGGTGATCAAATACGGAGAAGAATTTTTAAAGGATATGGAAAATGGCGGCTGGGACCTTTCCAAGGTCGACCGCAAAGAGTTGGCCAAATCGCAGGCAACCCTGGTTTTTGGTCAAATGAACGAGCCGCCGGGAGCACGTGCCCGTGTAGCCCTCTCGGGGTTGACGCTGGCCGAATATTTCCGCGATGGTGACGAAAAATCAGGAGGACGGGATATCCTGTTCTTTATCGATAACATTTTCCGTTTTACCCAAGCCGGCTCCGAAGTTTCTGCCTTGCTTGGCAGAATGCCGTCGGCGGTGGGATACCAGCCTACCCTCGCCACCGAAATGGGACTGATGCAAGAACGGATTACCTCTACCAAGCGAGGTTCAATTACATCGGTACAAGCAGTATATGTCCCCGCCGACGACCTGACGGACCCTGCCCCGGCAACAACGTTCTCACACCTCGATGCCACCACGGTATTGAGCCGTAAGATCGCATCTATGGGTATTTATCCCGCAGTCGACCCGTTGGATTCAACCTCGCGTATACTTTCGCCG
>JAIPAP010000136.1 GCA_021740045.1 Bacteroidales bacterium | reverse complement strand
ATCCTAATATTTGGTGAAAATCAATAATTTCAAATAAATGAGCCGATGTGAACAGAATTACCGCCACGATAACCCATCGAACAAAACCGGCGCCTTTTTTAACCGCCATACGCGATGCTACAAAAGCTCCCAGCATGTTACCGATGGCCAGGGTAAAGCCATAGGCATAGTTGATCTGATCATTAAAAATAAAAACCAACATGGCAAATGGGGTATAAAGCAATACAACCAATACTTTAATGGCGTTGGCCTTTACCAGTTCATAACCGGCTTGCAGCACAAGGCCGGCTAATAAAAAATAGCCAACGCCCATTTGTATAAAACCGCCATAAAGCCCGATCCCAAAAAAAACCAACACCTGTGAGAATGACACTTTACGGTTGATAAGCTCGGTGTGCTCCTTTAACAATCGTTGGGGCTTGTAAAGGATAAAAAACAGCATGAATAACATAAGCACACCTATGGCTTTTTCGATTACTTCCTTATTCAAATCCACCGCCACCCAGGCCCCGATAATGGAACCTACAACGGCCGGAATGGCCAGCCAAAGGCCTTTTTTCACATCCAGCACTTTTTGTTGCCTGAAGCTGGAAACCGAAGCTACATTTTGCAGCAGCACGGCAATGCGGTTGGTCCCATTAGCCACATTGGCCGGGAGGCCGAAAAACATCAGCAACGAAAGGGAGATTATACTTCCCCCGCCTGCCAGGGTGTTGATAAAGCCCACCAGCACGCCGCCGGTAATCAATATAGCGATTTCTATCCAGCTCATTTAGGTTCGTTTTCCAAAAAAATGAACGATCAAATATAACATAATCAGCCCGGCAGGGAAGAGGAACAGCGATGATATTCCCCATGCTGCCGGCAAGGTTCCGAAAACGATGGCCACTGTTCCCACGGTAAGGGCATATGGCAACTGTGTTCGTACGTGGTCGATGTGATTACAGGAGCTCGCCAGTGAACTTAAAATAGTGGTATCGGAGATGGGGGAACAATGGTCGCCCAGCACCGAACCGGCAAGGACCGTGGAAACTACATTGTAAAATATCATCATGGATTCATCATAGCCAAATCCGGCTTCCTGTGTAATTAGCCAGGTGGAGGGCAGAATGAGCGGATAAAGGATAGCCATAGTACCCCAGGACGAGCCGGTTGAAAAAGCCACCAATGCTGCCAGGATAAATGTAAGCACCGGCACCAGGAAGGGAGCCATGTTGACTTCAATGAGTATTTGTGAAATAAAATCGGCGGTGTGCATATGTTTGGTAACAAGTGCAATAGCCCAGGCCAGGACGAGGATCACAATGGCAGTAAGCATGGTTCGGAAGCCGTTGATTAAACTATCCACGCTATCTTTAAGCGAAAGTAGTTTTTGAGTAATAGTAAGAATAATGGCGACCAAAACTCCGGATAGTGATGACCAAAGCAAAGCCCTGTAGGAGTCGGCATTTCCGATTATAGTGGAAAGATTTTTTGTAAAGGAAAGTTCCTCATTCCATCCGGTAACTTCCAAACCGGTATAGATCAACCCGGCTATGGTACCGAAAATAACTATCAATACCGGGATAGCTGCATTGTACCAGCGAGCTTTGATGTTTTCTTCCACCTCCAGTTCGTTCAGCTTATTGCTAAAGGTATTTTTATCGGAGTCATCATATTTTCCTGTATTCCGGGCTTTACGCTCGGCTTTTACCATAGGTCCGAAATCCCTGCCTTTTGATGCCAGGAAAATAATGAATATTAAGGCAAAAATGGGATAAAAGGAAAAACGCAGGGAGTTGATAAATATATCATAAGCGCTTTCATCCAAGCCAATAGTGTTAATGCCATCCTGTATGTAACCCAGTTCAGCCCCTATCCAGGTGGTGACAAAGGCAATAGCAGCAATGGGAGCGGCAGTGGAATCGACAATATAAGCCAGCTTTTCGCGCGATATCTTCAAACGGTCGGTTACGGGTCGCATGGTATTCCCCACTACCAGGGTATTGGCATAATCATCAAAAAAGATAAGAATCCCCAGCACCCAGGTTACGATCTGCCCCGATTTGGGGCTTTTGGCATAACGCGATAAAATATTGACTATCCCCTTCATACCGCCGTTCCGGGTGATCACATTTACCATCCCGCCTATCAACATGGAAAAGATGATAATGGAGAGATGTCCTGTATTATGCATGGATTCCAGGATGTAGCTATCAATCATTAAAAATATACCATTGAAAATGGCCAGGATAAAAGAGATGCCCTTATAAAAACTAATGATGGTGGTTCCCACCAATAGTCCCAGGAATAAGGCTGCAAACACTTCCCGCAGCAGCAAAGCCACGCCAATAGCGATCAATGGAGGTAAAATGGACATCCACAGGGGGATGGGCCTGATGATTTCCGAATAGCTGTATTCATCTACTGCAATAGCAAACTCGACTTTTTTCTTGAATTTTTTTGTGATAGTGCCGGTTCCTTCATCGAAAAACACCGGTTCCTCTTTACCGTTGATCATTACCGGAATTTCAGTGTCATCATAAAAAGCGGCCTTAGCTGAATCGGTTATGCGAATGTTGATGGAATAAGAAATGCTTTTTACAATGATACCTGGTATATCTACCTCGAGTTCATCCTGATCAAAATTGGTTTGAGGCAATTGGGTAAAACCAATACCGGGCAGCAGTAACAACAAGCATACGATCAACCATCTTTTCACCGGCATGCAGTTCCTTTTGTTTAAGATGAGTAAAAATAGGGAAGAATAACGAAATGAAAAAATCCGTTTTTAGGTGCTTATTTCAGGTTTTTACCAATGATGCTCAGGATCAGTTTAGTAGCTCCCTGGTTTTTCTTTACGTAGGAGGAACAAATATCTGCGGCTTTTTGATATAAATCAGGATGGTTTAAAAGCTGCTGCACGTTTTCGGTCAAGTCTTTTTCATTTTTAATGCCGAAGGCTCCCTTCTTTTTCACCAGGGATACCGCTTCATGGAACTTGGCATAATTCGGTCCGAAAAACACAGGCTTTCCGTAGGTGGCTGCCTCAAGTATATTATGAATACCGGCTTTATTAAAGCCTCCACCAATATAAGCTATGTGTGCATATTGATAAAGCTGCGAAAGGATGCCTATGCTATCGATGATGAGTATGTGATGATTATTGATGTTTTGTTCGTTAGCCTGTGAAAAAAGAAGCGGTTTTTCATCAAATAGTTCCATTATTTGCCAGGTGTGTTCTTCGTGAACTTCATGGGGAGCGATTATAATCTTCAGTTTCCCGGAGAGCTTTTTATACATACCGGCAATAATGGCTTCACCGGATGGCCAGGTGCTACCGCCCAGGAAAACCGGTTTCACGCTTGAGAATTTTTCAATAAGCGGAAAAGACTTTGGGTGTTCTACCAGTTGGGCTACCCGGTCGAAACGCGTGTCGCCGCTGACCCAAACCTTGTTCAGACCGATGCTTTCCAATAGCTTTTTGGAACTTTCATTCTGAACAAAAATTCCGCTTAGCCTGTGTAAGCCTTTGCGGAACCAGCCTCCGTACCATTTAAAGAAATGCTGGGAGGGCCTGAAAATGGCCGATATCGCATATACGGGTATATCACGTTTGTTGAGTTCCTTCAGGTAATTAAACCAATATTCATATTTGATGAATAGGGCAACATCCGGTTTGACCAATGAAACAAAGCGCCTGGCTTTACCCGCTGTGTCGATGGGCAGGTAAAAAATCCAATCGGCTTGCTGATAGTTTTTTCTGATCTCGTATCCGGAAGGAGAGAAGAATGTTACAAGTATCTTATAATGGGGGTATTTATCCCGGAAAGCTTCAATGACAGGCCGGCCTTGTTCAAACTCGCCCAGTGAAGCGCAATGAAACCAGGCAATTTTTTCGTTTGAATGAGGGGTAATGGAAGATTTGATCTTTTTGAATAGATCTTTGCGGCCATTGACCCACTGAGCAGCTTTGCGATTGAATGGTGCGGCTGTTTTTATAGCCAGATGGTATTTGTGAATGGCAAGATTATAGATCAACCCCATGGCTTAATAGTAGTAATATTTTTGTTTTTCACGCTTGTAAAATGGAATGATCCAACCAATCTTGATTCCCCACAGGGTTTCATACCGTTCATCATCATATTTGCGCCTCATGTTGAAATCATATTCGCGCATGCCATGCGTCCAGGCTTGTGTAAATTCCAGTCCGGCATAAAAGTTGAGCAGGTTGTTTTTCCCAAAATGCATATACCCGATAAACTGACTGATGGCCGGGCCTCCGGTAAGTTTGTCGTAGCCTTTTTCGTAATCACCGCTGATCTGGTGTACGCTCTCACCTCGGGTTTCAATATTGATACGGTGTTGCAAGTATCCGCCGCCGGCAATAAAACAGATACCTGAATTCAGGTTTTCCGGGGAAACGGGAAAGAGTTTACCAATATGGCCACTAAAATAGAATCCCTGCTGGTTCATGATCACATTGGCAAAGGTTCCGGCCTGGGTAATGATCTCTCCTTCACTGGTGGAGATATTGGCCAGTATCTCATCTTCGTTTTTGATATTATCGCCGAAAAGGTAAACTCCCTGGGCGCCAAACAGCCAGTTGTTTGTGGTTTTCATCCGGATACCCGCCCCAATATTGGAGTTGTTTCCATAACGTTGGGCCAGGTCGGCTCCCGGAAACTGGTACTGATAGGTGGCATGGGCTCCGATAATCAATATGGAAGTATCCCTGGAGCTTTTTTGTGCACGTATAGCATTGCCAAAAAGTACCCCAATGGCAAGGGTTATAGCAATTAATATGAATTTAAATTTGTTCATGAGCAGCGCCTTAAATATTTTTACACCGGCCTAAAACGCAAAAATAACAAAATGCATTTTGTTGATGGTTCGAAATGATAACAATATATTATAATTTGAGTTGTAGTAGCCTAAAAACCTAACTTGCATGAGATATTCAAAAACGGATATATACCTGGGGATTTTGATCTTGTTAACAGCGATATTCATAAGTATTCCGGTTTATTCCCAACCTGATCCACCCATTGATGCCGATCCGAACACCAATGGTTATGAACTCCACTGGACCCGATATATGGTTCTTTCTCCGGGCTATATGGGCCCCAATGCTTTACCGGTGCCCTATGTTCCAAAAGGAACCATAGAGAAAAGAGGCTATTTTCAAAGCGGGGCTGAAGTGCATATGAGTAGTGGAGATCAAACCCAGAATTTATATGCACATTTTTACCTGCCTATAGCCGATTCAACGGTGGCTATTGAGGCTTACGGCGTGCCCGTTGAGCGCTATCATCTCGATACAGCTACCCGGTATCGCCGCAAAACCCATTTACTGGTGGGGGAAGGGTATGCAAGCGGGGATGTTTATTTTGCCACCCATATCAGTTTATTAAAAGACCGCCAAAAATGGCCGGATATGGTCCTTAGGGCGGGAATTAAAACTGCCAGTGGCTCTAAGCTATCAGCAGCAAGATTTACCGATTCACCAGGCTATTTTTTTGATATCTCCTTTGGAAAGGAAAAGCATTTTGCAGGCAAACCGGTAAACTCAATCAGATGGTACGGAATGTTGGGATTCTATTCCTGGCAAACGCATAAGCACAAACATATGCAAGACGATGCTTTTCTTTACGGGGGTGGATTGGATATTTCCACCGGAAAATATACCTTTACAAACGTGCTGGCCGGGTATGCCGGGTATCGTAAAAATGAAGATCAACCCTTGGTTTATCGCTTTAAAATTGACCGGAAAATACATAAGCATAAGATACGGCTTCAGTATCAGGCCGGATTGAATCATTACCCGTACCAATCACTGCATATTTCCTTTTTTTATGGTTTTGGAAATTAATACCCAAATTGAGCGATTCTCGTTCAGCTTAAGTAATACCCAAATTGAGCGATTCTCGCTCACGATAAAGAAATTGTAAGCTTTTCACCTCACCCATTCGGTGAAAAGCAACAATTTCTAAATCGGGATTATACCTAAGTAAAGCGATTTTTCACTGCGTTTAAATCGCTCAACTTAGGCAAAAGACGATTGATACAACAGGATGAATGAAAGAAATTAAAAATGGTATTATGAAAATAACGGAAATTTTTAAACATCAGAAACAAACGTTTTCTTTTGAATTTTTTCCGCCCAAGAAGTACCTCACTGCGGTTAAGTTCGGGATTAATGCCGGACAGCTCATGAAACTACATCCGTCGTTTGTGACGGTTACTTATGGTGCAGGCGGTGGAACGCAGGAAAACACCTTTAAGCTGGTGAACTTGTTTCAAAATGAGCTCGACTTTGTTTGTATGGCGCATTACACCTGTATTAATGCAACCAAGGAAAAAGTTGATTACGATATGCGCACCTTAAAGGATATGGGTATCGAAAATGTTATGCTCATCCGTGGTGATCCACCGGGCAATGAAGAGCGCAAGCCTAATCCCGACGGATTTGACTATGGCAGTGACCTGGTGGAATTTGTAGCCAATAATGATAAATACGATTTCTGCATAGGCGCAGGGGCATACCCTGAAACACACCAGGAAGCCACGTCGAGCGAAGAAGACCTTGATAATCTGAAACGCAAGGTAGATGCCGGCGCCGATTTCCTGGTAACGCAGATGTATTTTCATAACCGGTATTACTGGGACTTTTTGGATCGCGCCCGTAAAAAGGGCATTAATTGCCGCATTATTCCCGGCATTATCCCGATAACCAACTTTAAGCAAATCAGGAAATTTGCATCCATGACCGGCGCGACCATCCCGGAGGACATCGTGCGCAAGATGGAACCTTACCAGGATGATAAAGATGCTATTTATGAATTGGGTCTCGACCTGGCTACGGAACAGTGCCATGACCTGCTCGATAATGGGGCACCTGGAATTCACTTTTACACGCTCAATAAATCGAGGGCTGCTATTGACCTTTATGAACGATTGAGCGACGAGTTCCGCACTGTGCGTACCCGCTACGAGAAAAGCTTTACGCCACGTATACCTGAAACCAACATGCTGAAGGTATAAAGGATTGCGCCTAAAGCTGAAGATCATAAAAAAGAAAGTGTAAAATATAAAAAGACGATAATTATGGAATCTGTTAAAGATAAAAAAAGAAAAGCCAACAACGGTGTAAAGCATTCCAGCTTCTACCAGGAGCAATACATGGATGGTTTTGTAGATAAATGGGATGAGCTGATTGATTGGGAAGGACGAACCAAAGGTGAAGGTGATTTTTTCATCAAGGAACTTAAAGATCGTAAAGTCAAAAAAGTACTTGATGTGGCTACCGGAACCGGCTATCATTCGGTTCGTTTACAAAAAGCCGGATTTGAGGTACATAGTGCCGACGGTAAAGCCAATATGCTTGAACGTGCTTTTTTCAATGCACGTAAGCAAGGGCTTATTCTGCGTACCATTCATTCCGATTGGAGAAGCCTCACGAAAGATATTCATGAAAAATATGATGCCGTGATCTGCCTGGGTAATTCATTTACCCACCTGTTCGATGAAAACGACCGCAGAAAGGCCATGGCCGAATTTTACTCGGTATTGCAGCCCGAGGGTGTTCTTATCCTCGACCAGCGTAACTATGACAATATGCTGGATTTTGGCTTTACCAGTAAGCATAAGTTCTATTATGTAGGTGATAGTATTGAAGCCGAACCGGAATCGATCGATGAAGACCTGGTTCGTTTTAAGTATGTTTTTAACGACAATTCGGTTTATCACCTGAACTTTTTCCCCTTAAGGAAGAATTACGTGCAATCGATCTTGAGCGAGGCCGGCTTCCGTAACATCAAGACCTTTGCCGACTTTCAGGAAACATATAAGACAGAGGATCCTGACTTTTTTATCCATGTAGCTCAAAAATAACAACTTATTAACACCTTTTAGGGGAAGTTTTTTGTTAAATAGAATTGAAATTAATACGAAATAAGTAAAACAATCAATCATAAAATCAAGGAGGATTTATTGATGAAAACTCACACTTTAGGCTATCCAAGGATTGGAGCCAAAAGAGAAACCAAGAAGATCTGCGAGAAGTATTGGTCGGATAAGGCGACCCTTGAAGAATTGATCGCGTCGGGAAAAGAACAACGCGAATACAACTGGAACGTACAAAAAGAAGCAGGTATCGATCTGGTACCGGTGAATGATTTTTCATATTACGATCATATTCTGGATATGTCCCTTACATTGGGAGCTATTCCGGAACGTTATCACGGGTTGGAGAAACTTGGTCTTTATGATCTCTATTTTGCTATGGCAAGAGGATATCAAGACAGTGACAACGATATCATCCCCATGGAGATGACCAAGTGGTTCGATACCAACTATCACTATATTGTTCCGGAATTCACAAAAAATCAGAAGTTTAGCTTTTATTCCGATAAGGTGATCAGTGAATTTAAGGAAGCTAAGGCATTTGGTGTAAATCCCAAGCCGGTTCTTACAGGCCCCGTATCTTTTCTCCTTTTAGGAAAAGCGAAGGAAAAAGGTTTCGATAAGCTCGAACTGCTTGATTCCCTATTGCCGGTTTATGTTGAGATCCTCAACAAACTCAAAGCCGAAGGTGCAGAATGGGTTCAGTTTGACGAGCCTTACCTGTCACTTGACCTGAACAACAAAGAGAAAGAAGCATTTAAAAAGGCTTATGATGCGTTGAGAAAAGAAGTAAGCGGGCTAAATTTTATGCTGGCCACTTATTTCGAAGGCCTGCATGATAATACGGACCTGGCCCTCAGTCTTCCGGCCGAAGCTCTGCACCTCGATCTGGTACGTGAACCCCGTCAGTTGGAGATGATACTGGAAAAAGCACCGGCTGATCTGATCATCTCATTGGGTCTTGTGGATGGTCGTAATATCTGGAAGAATAATTTTGAGCATTCACTCAGTTTCATTGAAAAAGCTCAAAAAACAAAAGATGATGATAAG